>JAJYGB010000542.1 GCA_021785235.1 Bacteroidota bacterium | reverse complement strand
TGTATGTAGGATACAAAGTCCCGCCGTACTACGATTCACTTCTGGCAAAATTGATAACATTCGGTTCGTCGCGGGACGAGGCTATCGACCGGATGTACAGGGCGCTCGAAGAATTTGTGGTGGAGGGTGTCGCGACAACGATCCCGTTCCACTTGAAGGTGATGAAAGACGAACGGTTCAGGAAAGGAGAGTTCGATACTCACTTCCTGGATTCCTTCAACTTCGCAGACTGAAGAAAAAAACCCCGGACTATAAATCCGAAATTCTGATTTAACCCGGTGATGAAAGTTGGAGGGAATGGATTTATTGATTTGGGATTTTGAGTCTTGAACATTATTTAGCATTCAGAGTTTTTATTTATTTAAAGGAGATGGCATGGAATTTCCTAAAAACCTGAAGTACACCAAAGATCACGAATGGATACGCGTCGAGGGCAGTACGGGCGTGGTCGGCATTACCGAGTATGCGCAGGGTGAGCTTGGCGATGTCGTCTTCGTCGAGATTCCCGCGGTCGGAACGAAGCTTCAGCAGGGAAAACAATTCGGAACGATCGAAGCTGTGAAGACGGTCTCCGATCTTTACGAGCCTGTGAGCGGAGAAATTATCGAGATCAACGAAGCCCTCAAAGACTCACCTGAAGTCGTCAACAAGGAGCCCTACGGCGGCGGATGGATGGTCAAGCTGAAGATCGCCGATGTCGCTGAGCTGAACAGCCTTCTTGACGCGGCGAAGTATCAGGAGATGGTAGGGAAATAGTAGGTAGTAGTAGGTGAATAGTAGGTAGGGAACTAAGGGCCCTGTGCTTACTACCTGCTACCTTCTGCTTACTATCTACTCATAAAACGGAGAATCAGAAGTGGCCTATTATCCGAATACCGACGACGACAGGCGTGACATGCTGGCCGCGATCGGCGTGAAAGATTTTGAAGAGCTCATAAAGGACATCCCGCAGGAAGTCAGGCTGAAAGGCGACCTGAAAATTCCTCCTGCCATGAGTGAGCTTGAAGTGGCGAAGCATCTGGCTTCACTCGCCGGGAAGAACATCAACACTCAGGACTCTGTTTCGTTTCTCGGCGCAGGCGCTTACGATCATTTCATCCCGTCGGCAGTCGGTGCGCTGCTCGGGAGGTCTGAGTTCTACACCGCTTACACACCGTACCAGGCCGAGGTGAGCCAGGGGACGCTGCAGGCGATCTACGAATACCAGACGATGATTTGCCGGCTGACCGGAATGGACGTTTCCAACGCTTCATTATACGATGCTGGCAGCGGGCTGGCTGAGGCTGCGCTTATGGCCGTAGCCCACACGGGACGGAAGAAAATCGTCGCCGCGCATCCGATCCACCCCTTTTATCTGCAGGTTGTCAGGACGTACGTTCACGGCCAGGGATTCGAGATCGTAGAAGTTGCTCCGCGCGACGGAGCCGCAGACATCGTTGCCGTAAAGAAGGCTGTCGACGGTAATACCGCGGCAGTGCTTGTCCAGCAGCCGTCTTTCCTCGGAACGTTGAGCGATGTCTTCGCGCTGGGCGAGGTCGCTCATGCCGGAGGAGCTCTCTACGTTGTGGACGCGTCGCCGATTTCGCTCGGACTCCTCGCGGCTCCCGGAGAATATGGAGCGGATGTGGTAGTGGGAGAAGGACAATCTCTCGGAATTTCACAGAGCCTCGGCGGACCGTTCCTCGGAATATTTGCGGTGAAGGAAGCGCTGATCCGCCGGCTGCCCGGAAGACTCGCCGGAGTGACCGTCGACACCGAAGGTGCCCGCGGGTTCGTCCTGACACTCCAGACGCGTGAACAACAGATCAGGCGCGAGAAGGCTACCTCGAACATCTGCACCAACGAAGGCCTCATGATGCTTGCTTCCACGATTTACATGTCGCTTATGGGCAAGCAGGGAATCCGAGAGGTCGCCGAGCAATCGAGTGCGAAGGCGCACTATCTTGCCGACAAGATCGGAAAACTCCGCGGCTTCGGCGTGAAGTACACACAGCCGTTCTTCAACGAATTTCTGGTTTCGACTCCGGTTCCCGCGAAAACCATTATAGAGGCAGGCCTGTCGAAGAAAATTCTGGCAGGCGTCGATGTTGAGGCGCTGCTTCCTTCCGAGAAAGGTCTGCTCGTTGCGGTGACCGAAAAGCGGACCCGCGCCGAGCTTGATGAATACGTGAGTTTCCTGAAGACTTTTGTGAAGTAAATTTTGAGAAAGCTCCAAGTTACAAGCGCCAGGTTCCAAATAAGCTCCAGAGACAAAATCTCAAACCGACACCCTGTTCATTTTGGGAACTTGGGAATTGAGATTTGGAAATTATTTGAGATATGGATAAGATACTAATTCTCGATTTCGGCGCGCAGTACACCCAGCTCATCGCGCGCCGTGTCCGCGAGCTGAAGGTCCTCAGCCTCGTGGAGAACTTCGATTTCCCGTATGAAAAGATCGTTGAACTCGCGCCAAGGGGGATCATATTATCCGGCGGCCCGTCGAGCGTTTACCAGCCGGGTGCGCCGCTCCCAGATAAGCGGATCTTCGAATCAGGGATTCCGATACTCGGAATATGCTACGGCCTGCAGGTTATCGCTCATCTTCTGGGGGGGGAGGTCGACAGAGCACCCCGCCAGGAGTTCGGGAAGGCTCTTCTCGTGGTCGATGACTCGAAAGACCTCCTGCATGAGATCGGCGACGTATCGAAGGTGTGGATGAGCCACGCCGACAAAGTCACGAAACTGCCCCAGGGGTTTGTCCCCATCGCCCACCCCGAGAACTCGCCGATCGCCGCGGTAAAATCCGACCGGCAGCACATCTTCGGCGTGCAGTTCCACCCCGAAGTCGTGCACACATCGAAGGGTAAGGAAATACT
>JAJYGB010000140.1 GCA_021785235.1 Bacteroidota bacterium | reverse complement strand
ATGCGAGATGGTCGGTGCGGGACTTCGACGATTCGTCCTGGGAAATAGTAAACTCGCGCCTCGACGCGGACAACCTTCCGGTCCGCGGGTGGAATGGTAAAGGATGGTTCCGCCTCAATCTCGACGTAGACTCCTCGCTCTGGAACGTGCCGGTCGCGCTCAGCTTCCGACAGGCGGGGTCCTCCGAAGTTTATGTCGACGGAAGGCTCAGGTATATCGTCGGCCAGGCTTTCCGGGCATCAGATTCTTCACGCGTTCCGGTTCTGACTCGCAATCCGGGGATTCTTGTTTTTGGTTCCGGAAGGCGTCACGTTATCGCTGTAAGATACACCACGACCGTTGAACAAATTCTCCCGTATTCGAAGATTCCGGCTTTCTTCGAAGGGATTCAGCCGTGGCTTGAGAATGTTGCGTCATCTGTCGCCGGTGCCCGAACTGCATCGGTTCGGGAATGGGTGTTCGTGACAATTCTTGTCGCCCTGTCTTTACTTCATCTTATTCTTTTCGGTTTCTATCCGCGCCTTCGCGAGAACCTTTACTACGCGTTGTCGACAATAGGTGTCGCCGGGGTCTGGTACGCGAACAATGAATCGGTTTATCCGGTGGAGGAAAGCCGTGCCTTCCTAATGAACGCCGCCTCGCAAGTCTTCGAGTCGGTGGCGCTGATATTCGGCGTCATTCTCGTTTACTCGTTCACGCGGACTAAACTGCCCAGGCATGTCTTGTTTTACATTTTCGCCGCCGCCCTTCTCGCCATGTGGGGGAGCGTCAGCCCGGGACCGCTCTATAAGAATTTCAACGACGCTTTGGTAGTTATCGTCTTCGCGGAGATGGTGTGGAGAGTCTTTCGGGCGAACGGGATGGACAGGAAAGGTGGGCTGATCCTCATGGCCGGCTTTCTGGTGTTTGCCGCGACAGTGATCTGGGGAGTCCTTTCGGGCTACGGCATAACTCCTCAGATTACCCCTCGAAACGACGAGTTCATCTACGGCGCTGTCGTCCTGGGAATCGCGATGTCGGCATTCCTCTCCCGCAGGTTCGCGCTGACGAGCAGGGAACTCGAAGTTCAGCTGGGTCAGGTACGTACACTTTCCGAGAAGTCCCTTGCTCATGAACGCGAATCTCTCAAAGCCGAAATGGATCGCCGCCTCCTCACTGCCGACAACGAGCGCAAGACAAAAGAGCTTGATGACGCCCGCGTTCTTCAGCTTTCCATGCTCCCGGGGAATGTCCCGTCGATTCCAAACCTCGATATCGCCGTCCGCATGGAGACCGCCACCGAGGTGGGAGGCGACTACTATGATTTCTTCGTGTCGGATGACGGCAGGTTGACAGCGGCGATCGGCGATGCAACGGGACACGGACTGAAGGCAGGCAACATGGTGATCGCGACGAAGGGTCTGTTCAACGTGCTCTCCGCGGACGGGTCCTTGGACGAGATCCTGAAAACATCGAACCGCGCGATCAAGAAGATGAACCTTCGAATGCTGACTATGTGTCTCGCGTTGGTTAGGATTGAAGGGGATAAGCTGCAGTACGCGTCCGCAGGAATGCCGCCGCTCCTTCTTTACCGGAAAGAGACGGGACAAGTCGAGGAGATTGTCATGAAAGCGATGCCTCTGGGAGCATTTCTCGATTTTCCGTACAACAAGATTGAAACGGGCGTTTCTACAGGTGACGTGATCCTGCTGGTGAGCGACGGACTCATAGAGTTATTCAACAACGATCAGGAATCCTTCGGCGCGGAGAGGGTCAGCGATTCGCTGAAGGAATCCGCTGTGAAGACGGCCGACGAAATCATAGGACACATTCTCGGGAAGGTCGGTAAGTGGCGGGGCGATCGCGTGCTGGAAGATGATCTGACAATACTTGTGATCAAAGTCAGGGAATAAGTCGCGGGTCTGGTCGTTGGCCGCGGACACGCGAAGTCAACTCCGAGCCCACATCGGAAATAGATATCTTCGAACGCGTACTTCTTTTCCGTTCTCCATTACCCCCTCGACAGGATTTGTTTTCCGAGTCCCGTTAGGGACGACATATTTATAGAATAAGGAAAACAAGAACAGCCGCGCCCCGTAGTGGCGAAATATTAATTCCCTTCCTTTTATCTCATCTGGTTTGTGTTAGCGACACGCGTCGCTAATCTGCCCGCCGAGCGCATGAGCAGTGGCGGAAATTGTTAATGTAAATCTGTCGCAGGCGCGGGTCAGACATGAGGAGCATCCCGGAATTCATGGATCCATGTGCCATGCGGAAACCCGTCCGTAGATTGCATCTAATGTGTCGGATGCTGAGATTAACCCGTTCACGGCCTTTCTCAAGGGAATGGTCTGGCGGGTAGCCCTCAAAGATGCCCGCCCAATTCTCCGAAATGTTCATGATCCTGGACTGTGAGGGAAGACTTCTAATCCAACACCGGCTGCGGGCCGACGGAGCACGTCGCTTTAACTGACATAGGCTATATAAGAGGTTGGCATGAAAAATCTGACAAGGAGGCAAGTAATAAAATTTAGCGGGGCCGCGGTCGCGGGTCTGGCTATGGGCCCAAGCATCCTTCCGAAGACGAATCTTTTCTCGATGCCGATGGAGCATTGTAAGACAAAAATCCCTCTCATACACATAACCGATCTTTACCATCCTCCACAGGACCCGGATGATCTCCTCGACCTTGCAACGGTCATGGCTCTGGAGGAGTTCGACTTGAAGGGGGTTGCTCTGGATATAACCCGGAAGTTTCTCGTCGCCGCGCCGGCAGGCTTCGACATCCCGCGCGATCCGGGTTTCGTGCCCGTCACGCAGCTCTCTTATCTGACAGGGCACCCCATTCCTGTCGCCATGGGGCCTACGGAACCTCTCAGGAATCCC
>JAJYGB010000024.1 GCA_021785235.1 Bacteroidota bacterium | reverse complement strand
AAGAAAATCAGTTTTGGATGCTTTAAGGGGGACATTTATCGAGGTTTAACTCCCATTGTTTCTAAATTTAATCAAATTACGAGGGGAATGCAATCGGCGGGTGAGGGAATTTGTGCCTGAATTCAGCCCATTATCTTAGGAAGCATCCTTTTGGCCGCTACTTCACCTGCGACTATCATCTCATCCACCTTGTCGAAGTTTGCCCACGTCGCCCTGCCAACTTTAGGATGGATTAGGAGATCGGCTTCCGACAACTGAGTCTCGCTAAGATAACGCGCGGTAATTTCGGCGCCCCTCATCGCGATTTCGAACGCGGTGTCCAGGGAGCCTTCCTGTGGCAAGTCCATGGATACGTCAACGGCCAACACCCTACCCTGGAATGTCTTTCGGGCAGCTCGGACCGGGATAGTGCCGACCGCGCTTCCGTCGATCAGCACGCGTCTTGCCACCACAGCCGGTTCCACAAAGCCGGGTATCGAAGAACTGGCAATTACCGCCGGGAGCAGCCTGCCACCCGATAAGACAACCTCTTCTCCCGTTTGAAGATCCGCTGCCACACAGGCAAACGGTATTTGGAGATCGGAGAAGCGTACATCCGGTAATAGATAGCTAAAGGCTTCGGTCAGGATCTTGCGGGAGAAGACCGCATGGGTGGAAGCTGCCCTCAAGTAAAGAAATCGCTTCCCCAGCCTAGTAACCGTTTTTTCAGGCTCGTGCAGTACATTAGGATCCTCAGATAGGAGGAAAAATGTCTTGCCTAGTCTCTCGTGGAACTGGCTCGCCAGGAATTTCCTGAAGATTCCTTCGACCTCCACTGCATCCTTGTAGAAGGCGAACATAGCACCGATCACGGCGCCCATACTGGTTCCCGTGATCGCCTTAATTTCTATTCCCTCCTTCTGGAGAACTTTGAGAACGCCGATGTGAGCCAGCCCTCTGGCGCCACCGCCGCCGAGCGCAAGGACGTAGCTTGTCTTACTACCTTTTCTTTTCATTCTCAAGCTTGGTTAGATGAAACTGCCCGTTGATCCTCTGGAGCGTGGCTGCCTGTCACCGGGTCGGCTGCTCAGCTCACACGTTCGACGACGAAGTCGGTCAGTTTAAGCAGCGATTCTTTCGATTCCGAATCCGCAATTCCTTCCAGTTCGAGATGAACTCCTCCGCTTTCTGATGAGCCCGTTCGATTCCGCCGTATTTCTCCGCAAACTCTATTACTTCCCCGATCCTCGATCCGGTCTTTCCTTTCTTAAGCTGTCGCAGCACGGACCTTGCTTCATTCCTGGGGGCGTTCTCAAGCGCGTAAATCAGCGGAAGAGTTACCTTCCTCTCTCTTATGTCGCCGCCGATTGGTTTGCCCAGTGTGGCTTCCTTTCCTTCGTAGTCCAGGACGTCGTCCCGTATTTGGAAAGCCAGGCCCACATATTCGCCGAAGTCTCTGAGGTGGGCAATGGTATTCTCATCCGTCGTCGCGCTTACCGCTCCTAGTTCGCAACATGTCGAGATCAGCGAAGCTGTCTTATCCGAGATTATCCTGAAATAGGTCGCTTCGTCCATGTCGAGCTGACGCGATTTCTGGATTTGAAGGAGCTCTCCCTCGCTCATTCTCTTGACAGCTACCGAACTGACTTTGAGAAAACGGAATTCGTTGTTCTCGAGTGAAAGCAATAAACCTCGCGACAGCAGGTAGTCTCCCATGAGCACCGCGATCTTGTTCTTCCAGGCCGCGTTGATGGAAGCGATGCCGCGCCGTGTGTCGGCGTTGTCGACGACATCGTCATGTATGAGAGTAGCCGTGTGCAGCAGCTCAACCATTGTCGCCGCCCGGTACGTGCTGTCATTTATCCCCCCGGTCGCCGCCGCCGAGAGAAGCACGAGCATCGGGCGTATCTTCTTCCCCTTTTGGTGGAGGATATACCGGGCAATCGTGTCCACCAGCCCGACTCTCGAGCGTATCGCCCGTTTGAACTCATTATTGAAAACCTTAATCTCATCCCGAATCGGGAGGACTATCTCATCGAGATCCAAGACCAACCTGTAGAGACTTACTCAGAAGCTTCTTCCTTCTTGTTTTTATTCGCCCGGGTGACCTTCACTACGATTATGGAGACTTCATACAACAGGTAAAGAGGAATCGCCACCATGACCTGGCTGGCGACGTCAGGTCCCGGCGTAATCGCGGCGGCTACGAGGAGTATCACAATTACAGCATGCCTGCGATATTTCTTGAGAAATTGCTGATTGATTATTCCGATCTTCGCGAGAAAAAAAGAAAGCATTGGCAGTTCGAAGACGACCCCGCATGCCAGGATCATCCCTGTTATGAAACCGAAGTATGCCTGCACATCGATTATGTTCTCTATCGACGGTGAGCCGAAGCCTGAGAAAAACGAGAGCGCATTGGGAATCAGGATGAAATACCCGAATGAACCGCCGAGAAGAAAGAAAAAGGAAGAGAAGAAAACTATCGACGTTACGTATTTGCGCTCGTTAGGGTAGAGCGCCGGCTGGACGAATTTCCAGAATTGGTAGATCGTGTTCGGCAGGCTCACGATTGCGCCGGCTATAAACACAATTTCCATGTACAGCATTAGCTGGCCGTACGGCTTAAGGTTCTGGATCTTCAGCGGAGGATTCGCGTGTATTGCCGGGGCAAGGAGGAATTTATTGACGATGGCATCGGCAAAAAAAGCGCACGCCGCGGTCCCGATCGCAATTCCGACCAGGGACCAGATCAACCGGCTCCGGAGCTCTTCCAGATGGTCCCAGAAAGACATTTCCCTCTGGGGCTCTTCCGGCAATTCTATATCATGAACGCGTTCGCTCATGAGTTGGCCGAAGCATACTCCTTCGCGAAATCATACAGCGGCTGCT
>JAJYGB010000503.1 GCA_021785235.1 Bacteroidota bacterium | reverse complement strand
CTATACTCATATTTTTTCAAGTGCGAAATATCTGAACACATACCCGATAGCTCATCTTCCCTCCAACCCGCATACCGGGCACACGACTTACACCGAAGTAGATTCGTTCTATACCGAGCGTCTCATCGATCAGCCAAATGATATAGCGAATCTGGCGCTTGGCTATGATTACCAGGGTTTCTCGGTCCGAGTCTCTGTGATTTATTCGTCAGACGTCTTCGCCGGGGAGAATTTCCACCCCGAACTTCGCTCCACCACGGCTACGTATGTGCGATGGGATTTGGCGGCAAAACAAAATCTGCCGTGGGAAGGGATGCAGGTATATTTCGATTTGAATAACATAAACGGCGAAAACGATATCAGTTTGATCCAGGGGAACGGCTTTCCATCGAGTGAGCAGGATTACGGAATGACCGCGGACTTGGGAATCAGACTAACATTATGATTTCGAATGCACGCCGCATTTTAGACAGAGCTAATTTGAGCATTGAGCTATCAATATTGAGATTCGTATCGACAAAGGAGGTGGTGCAGGGCTTCAAGTCCGATTTCTTTGAATCGGAGGATCAGGCAAAAGCTCTTTTTGCAATTGTCCGAGCTTAACGCACGCAAAACAAAACAACCACAAGGAGAACTCTTATGAAAAGGATCTTCGCCACAACTTTTGTGGGAATGATTGCGGCTCTCTTGGCCGGGCCGCTCCAGACTTTCGCTCAAACCGCTGATACTGTCTGGGTCCCGCCTTCGCCCGAAGGTAACATTACTAACTTCATCAATGGCGATACAACCAGTACCGGCACAAGGAATAATCCCAATCGTGTATACGAACTGTACGACGATTCAATTTATTACTACACCGGTGGAACCTACAATGGTGTCGTCGTTAACGGTTACAACCTGACCATTATAGCGCCCGCGCCCGCGCCCGGACATTACCCGCCCGAGATCAATCCCATGATCCACACGGACGGTTCCATCACCTATCATTTCATCGAAGGTTATCATGGAAGCATCAAGCTGAAAAATCTGTACATACAAGGCGTTCGCCCTGATGAGGCTACCGGTGGCTCATATGCGATCCAGCTTTCGGGCGATACTAATTCCGTGATCAGTGCTGATAGCTGCGTATTTGACGGCTGGTATTTCCGCGCCATAGGCGGTTCCGGCAGAAACAATAGCTATTACTTCTCGAATTGCAAATTCATTAACGGCACAGACCCGGGCGGTCAATTCGACGGTCAGGGCTGGGGAATTCTGAGCGGGGCCATCGCCGATACAGTCTCGTTTACCGACAACACATTCTTCTGCAACAACTCTTACCTTGTCATGCTTTCCGGAACTGCCTTGTGCAGATACCTGGACTTCAATCATAACACCGTATTCCTGGGGATGGTCAACCCACTTTGGCTGTTCCAAGCAGTAAATGCGAACATCACAAACAATATCTTCTACGGTACCTTCGCCGGCGGTGCGATACCGGCGGAGATCGTCGGCGGATGGTACGATACCGATGGTCAGCCACCGGCGGTCATCAGCCTGGACACTCTGTCGACCGTAGGTTCGCTTTATAATCTTACGGAGGCCGACAGGCACATCAACGTGATCAACAATGCGTATTACTGGCCGAAACAACTGACCGATTTCTACACCCACTGGAACGACAGCGTAACAACTGCAAAAGCCGATTCCGAAATCATCACGCCCCCGGTGTGGATGAATTCCCGGACGGCAGCCATGTTCGGCGACAAGACCATGTGGCCGAATTTCGACTCCTCGGGTAACGTGGAAGTTGACCCGCAGTTCCCGTCGTCCGCCATGGGACAGGTCGACAGCTTGGTGCAGTACGTGTACCTCGATCGAATGAACCAACTTGGTACCTATAATTGGTGGTATATTCCTCAAGCCAACGCAGCCAATGGCAATAACGGGCCGTACCCCGCTGCCTGGCCCTTGCCCTGGAGCTTGGCTTATAACAACACCAGTTTGCAGCATGCGGCCACAAACGGCACGGCACTAGGCGACCTTAACTGGTTCCCGAATCAGCTCCCGCTGGCAGTGCATCAGACTGCTCCGACCACTCCGAAGACGTTCAGTTTGAGCAACAACTATCCAAACCCGTTCAACCCGACCACCGTGGTCAAGGTTACGCTTCCGAACTCCGGTGTAATGAGCCTTCGGGTCTATAACGTCCTCGGCCAGATGGTTAAAGTGGTCGATGAGGGATACAAACCGGCCGGCGCTTACACGTACAATCTCAACATGGACAAATACGCCAGCGGCGTGTACTTCTACTCGCTCCAGCAGGGTTCAAATCTCATCACCAAGAAAATGCTTCTGCTGAAGTAATTATGTCTCACCGTAAGCGGGGCCGAAAGGCCTCGCTTACTATTTTGGTGCCTACCCGCGGGGTGGGGAAACGCGGAAAGACCGGACAGCTTCCGGCGATGGATTCCAAGTCATGGAGCAAGCACTATGGTTTTAAAAAAATCACTCATACTTTTCGCCTGTGGCCTATTCCTTCTATTTACTCAACGAACACAAGCGCAGGTTAACCAGACAAGCAAAGGACAATTTCACACCTTCGCCAACGGTACCGACAACTTCACATTTAATTACAAAGGGACTTTAGTCAAGCGGGGCGATAACGAGTTTCTGATCGAGCTTCCTGAGGCCGCAAACAAGGGAAACGGCGGCGGACGCGTGCATGTTTTTGTGAGCCGACAGCCTTTTGTCTATCTGCCGGGGACTTACGGAGGACGATACTACTTCGACGCGGACAAGCAACCCGGAGTCTTCTCAGACTACGTGCATGAAGATTCGGTGACAGTCAGCGGATTGAAATTCGCGCGCGACTACTGGGCGGTCTACGCCGGCCAAGGACAGTGGGAGACGGTCGACAACTGCTATGCGTTCCACGACGGCCAGTACTTCACAATATCGCTGACACGCGACTTTCAGACCGGCATGCCGGGTGCCAAGATCAACGGCGTCTTCCGATCCAAACAAGAGATGCGGGCCAGCATCATGGAGAGGATGCGTGATACCAATAACGTCTCGGTGAAGGGGTTCAATCAAATTTTAAGAACGTTTTCAATTTCGAAATAAGACTCCCAGAGAACAGGCGCGATCACAGGCATGAAATCGATTACCAAGTTACTTATCAGCTTATCATTTTTGATTCTCTCAAGCATACCCTCTTTCGCGTCTATCCCGACTACCGGCAAGGGTATGTGGATCTGGCAAATCTGGAATTGCGAAAACGGGAATTTAGATTCGATAACCTCCCGCTTGAAAAAGAGCGGCGTCACATGGGTGGCCGTAAAACTCGGGGACAGCAACAGCTTTTATGACGGCGCCGGCGGCACCCTTTACGGTTGGGCATCCACTTACGGCGGTTTTGCGGCGGTGATCAATTCATTTCACAACAACGGTATAAAAGTTTACGGTTGGGGGTACATTTACGGCGCGAGTAAATGGAGCGGCGGCGGCACCGAAGCCGGGGTTACGAACGAAATACTGAGCATACCGGGAATTGACGGTTTCATCATCGACGCCGAAGTGGAGTTCGAAGCATCAGGGATGACCGCGGTAGCAGCACAGTATCTCAACACCGTAAGAGCAGCTCACCCGAGTAGTTTTGTCGCACTTACCTCATTTGCCAGAGTAACCGGTCAGCCCATACCGTGGACGACATTCCTGAGTGGATGCGACGCGAACATGCCGCAAGCATACTGGGCCCTAAGGCCGACTTCGGTCTCAAGCGAGTTCAGCGCGATGTGGAACGATTTCGAGTCGTGGGAAGAAACGTGGATAAGCGAAGGTTACATCAGCTCAATCAAACCGATTGTCCCGATAGGGTGTGAGAACAGTGAAGGTGAGACGAGTTACCAGATGCATTACGGCGACATTCAGCAATTCTGCAACCTGGCCCAAAACGCGGGTTACGTCGGAGTTAGCCTGTGGGAATATACCGGGATGGATACGATGAACTGGAGAGATTACGCAAACAGCTGGCAAAATCTCCCGCCCACGACACCGGAGGTGATAAGCGCATCGATATCGACTGGCGACACCCTGCAGGTTTACGACGGAGTCAAAGTAAACTTCAACACGTCAATGGACGCAGCAAGCATCGACAGCGCATTCAGCATAACGCCTCATGTCAACGGCAAGCTGATAATGAATCCGGATTTGACGACCTGGACGTTTGCACCCGATACCCTTCTGGCACCGTCGACGAATTACCTGATTGCGTTCAGCACGGCGGCAAATTCCCTTCTCGGCACTCCCTTGAGTAGTCAGTACTCTCTTTCTTTCTCGACCCGCGCAATCGACACCGCCCCGCCGAGGGTCGTTGCGGCGTCTCCGGCAAATGGTGGCACGTCGGTTTCGAAAACGTATATCGAATTCATACTGAACGAACCGGTTCATCTCGACAACATCGCATCATACATCAGCCTTTTAGACTCGACCGGTAACAAAGTGTCGTTTACGAAGGACCAGTTTCAGGTCACGCCGAACGGTCTAAGCATCATCGCCATCCGCTCGTCGACCGTCCTCATTCCCGGGATGAGATACACAGCCGCTCTTGCGCCCGGCGTCACAAGCTACTACAACATCCCGACACAGGAGTCATATTCCACGACGTTCACCGTGAGCTCCGTCCAATCCGGCGGGTCAGTCATTGAAGGCTTTGAGTCTTCGCTCGGGACATGGCAGCAGCCTTCCGCGAGTCCTTTGACGCACGGAGTGGACACCACTTCTTCGAGTTTCGGCGTCGTCTATAAACCCTATGACGGTTTCAATTCCGCGGCCTTGAATTACCGCTTCGACTCGACGAACGCTGTTTGTGCGGTGGAGAACTCCCAGGGATATGATATAAGCTCATCCGGTTCGTTCGGGATGTGGGTTTTCGGCGATAACAGCGGAAACGAGCTTGATTTCATTTTCGGCCCGACTTCAGCCAATATCATTCCTATCGACACTATCAACTGGTATGGATGGAAATACATCGGAATGTGGCGCGCTAAGACAGACACATCGACCGCGCTCTTCGAGGGTGTCGCAATAAAGCGTCTGCAGGCTTCCCTTTTCGACAACAGCACGATATACGTGGACGACATCCAGGTAAACGGGATAGTGACGCACGTTGGAGAAAATACCGCCGTCGCTCCAAACGCATTTATGCTGAGCCAGAATTATCCGAATCCATTTAATCCGACGACATCGATAAGCTATAAGCTTTCAGCGTTAAGCAGGGTCACTTTGAAAGTGTACGATGTGCTTGGCAGAGAGGTAGCGACGCTGGTGGACGGAAAACAGAATCCCGGTGCCTATACGGCATTTTTCGACGGTTCGAGATTTGCCAGCGGAGTATATTTTTATGAACTTCGAGCCGGTTCCTATATCGTGACCAAAAAGATGATCCTCGTCAAGTAATAAAACTGGAAACTCCAGAGAATTGAAAAACGATTTCCCAACCGATGAAATAGATGGCCTATAACCCGGCCCGGCAGGGTCACGTTCCACCGAGCTCGGTGCCGCTCCCGGCAATCGAATCCCTTGGAACGAGCCTGAAGAGTTTCGGTTTAGAACACTATCGGTGTCGGACCATTTATTCAGGTTAAGATGAACCGAGGTCTGTTTGCTGCTCCCCATTCTTTCCTTCCCGGTCAACCCTGGAGAGAACCGGGCGAGACACACCGTAAGCGACTATTATTTTTTTGAAAGGTGAATGATGAGAATGAAGTACTACCTATTTGCCCCGACCACCCTGGTTCTGGCCTTCTTGCTTGCCGGTTCACTGGCCGGTGCGTACGGACAGAACCGTTCCTACACCAAGGCCCTGGGCCTGGAAAAGAACGGAGATTTCGCCAAAGCTACCGCACTTCTCGAACAGTTGCTGCACGACCGATCCTCTAAACTCTCGAAAACGGAGAAGAAGGAAATCGCTTTCGAGATAACAAGGATGAGACGTATAAGAATAGACTATTCTCTGACGAAGGCTGAATTGTTCACGCAACTGGAGGCCGGAATACGCGGAGTTACCCTGGAAGAATTCGGCCGCTGGATCCGCGATCGGAGGTTCGACTCCAGGGTAATCGACGACACGCTCCGCTTTGTAAATACCAGCAGAAGCAATCTGTTCTTCAGATATCCGGAGATCGCCGCGCGGAGAATTCCCCCGCTCGACGAGAACGCCCGAAACCTTGCCTTCCTTGACAATTGCATCTCCATCGAAAAGGCCGCGGACAGTATGAGGACGCCCTATGTTCTCCCCAGGGAATTCAGGATGAGAATGGTTGTAAAAGTTGATTCCGGGACACTGAAACCGGAAGAAACCATAAGGGCCTGGCTTCCCATTCCGAGGAAATTTCCCTATCAGCTCGATTTCCAACTGGTCGGGTCGTCAAGTAAACCACTCGCGATCGCGCCTGAAAACAGCCCCATCAGGTCGGTATACATGGAGCAACCGGCGGACGGCCACGGCGGCGTGATGTTTTCGGTGGAATACACTTACAAAACTTATGGCGTTCACTTCGTGCTCAACCCGCGCAAAGTCACCCCTTACAATAAGTCCGGCAGACTTTACAGAAAATTTACCGCGCAGGGTCCAAACGTGGTTTTCACGGACAAAATAAAAAAGCTTTCGCGAGAAATTGTCGGCAAGGCGAAGAATCCTATCGTGAAGGCGAAACGAATATACGATTGGGTCGCCGAGAACATAAAGTACAGTTTCGCGAGGGAGTACTCGACGATCCGCAACATCGGCGGCTACTGCCTCGACAAACGATATGGCGATTGCGGGCAGGAGGCGATGCTTTTCATTACTCTCTGCCGTTACAACGGAATTCCCACGCGATGGCAGTCCGGCTGGTTCTTCTTCCCCGGCGGCAAGGATATCCACGACTGGACGGAAATATACATCCCTCCTTATGGCTGGGTGCCCGTCGATCCATACATGGGCATATTCGCCACGCGATACATGACGAACCTGACCCCCGTGCAACGAAAGGAAGTCAGAGATTTCTATTTCGGCGGCCTCGACCAATACCGCATGTCCGCCAACTCCGACAACAACCAACAACTCACACCTCCGAAGAAGTATTTTCGTTCCGACAACGTCGATTTCCAAAGGGGAGAGATTGAAACGGAAAGACACAACATCTATTTCAACAGGTCGGGATACAATCTTCAGATTGAAAAGGACGAACCCGAACCGAAATAATCACGGAACTTTGACAAAGCTTTCAGAATCAGGAAGGACCGAAATTCGTGAAGAAGTACATATTGGTTATCATTTTTTTATCCACAACCCGCTCTTTTGCACAGACACCGAGTGTGCTTCAGACCTACTTTCAACAAGCAGCCACCGAATTCAATGTTCCTGCTCCGGTCCTCGAGGCGCTGGGCTATATTGAGTCTCACTGGCAGCCAATTCCCAACATTCCCGGCCGGAGCCCGATGGGACTGCGCAACGACAGCAGGTTCAATTACAACCTCGACAGCGCGGCTACGTTGATCGGCAAGCCGGTCAAGACTCTCGAGGATTCTGCCTATCAGAACATCAGAGGCGCAGCGGCATTTCTCTCGCATTTGAGAGATGAGGCAAACACAGATTCCACCGTCGTTACGGACAGCCTGCAAACTTGGTGGATTCCAATCGCCAGGTACAGCGGTATCCCCCAGCCCGGCATTGCCATGGGATTCGCCTACCACACACTCGAGAATCTGCAGATGGGAGTAAATCAGGACGGTATAGTCATACCTCCCGAAAGCATTGACCTGAGCAACTTCCCCGATTCCATAAAAGCCACAGGCTTCAGGCAGCCGGCCGATTCCCTGTTCAAACCGGCGTGGGTCGGAAGTCCGAACTACAGCTCGCGCAATGGGGCGCCGATCGTTTTCGTGATCATTCACGACACCGAAGAACAGTTCGACTACGCTCACTCATTATTCGAGGATCCGAGCGATCAGGCAAGCTCACATTATCTCATACGAAGCCAGGACGGATACATCGATCAGTTTGTTCATAATGCCGACAAAGCCTGGGCTGTGGTATGCTGGAATTCGATAACGCTGAACATCGAGCACGAAGGCTTCGTCGCCGACTCCTCTTTTTTTACCGAGACCGAATATGAGTCATCCGCGCGGCTCACCGCGTCACTTTGTGAAAGATACAATATCCCCGAAGACTCACTCCACATCTTCGGCCATGATGCCTGGACCTATTCCTGGTTCAACCTCATACCCTTCTCACTTTACACCCAGTATGTGGGAACCGGCTTCGCTACCTGCAACAGCCACACCGATCCGGGCCCATATTGGAACTGGCATCATTACTTCGACCTGATACGTGAATACGATACGACGCAGGCAACCGTAACCGGTTCCGTCCCGGCCATGGGCGACACGGGCGTGAAGGGTTATGCCGCCATTACGGTCAATTTCAGCAAGCCGATGGAGCCCACATCCACTAAATCAGCTTTCACGATCTCGCCGGCGGTTCCCGGTCAAGTCTCCTTCAACGAGAACTATACTCGGCTCATATTCACACCGGATTCTCATTATACCTCGACAACGCAATACACAGTAACCGTCGACACCGCGGCGAAATCGACGAACCTTCGTCGTGTCGTCGCGCCGCTCACCTTCCATTTCACGACCGAGAAGATAGACACAACCGGACCGAAACTCATTCGCGTGTCGCCTCAAAACGGAGGTACCTCCGTTACAAAGTCGTACGTAGAATTCATTCTAAACAAACCCGTCAGGCTGGATTCCATAGCTTCCCATATCAGTTTCGTCGACTCCACCGGGAAGAGCTTGTCTTTCTCGGTGTTCTTCTCGAAAGTGACGAAAAGCGGTCTGAGTTTCATCGCAGTTCATCCCACACTCTCTCTTACCCGAGGAATGCGATACACAGTGACTCTCGAACCTGGAATGACGGATTACTACGGGATAGAGACCACTAAACCGATTTCCACCACCTTCACTGCCGACACGGCGGAGGCATCGGGCGGAACCGTTATTGAAGGTTTCGAATCGTCGCTCGGAACCTGGATCCAACCGATCACCGGCGAGGGCACTACTCAGGTCGACTCTTCGACTACAGGATTCAGCACCGCCTACATGGGGTACGACGGGTTTCAGGCAGGCCAGTTAAGCTACCAGTTCGACTCAACAGGCGGACTCTGCACCGAGGAAAATTCGAATGGTTACGACGTATCGGGTTCAACTTCCTTCGGAATGTGGGTCTTCGGAGACAACAGCGGCAGCGAGCTCGACTTCGTCTTCGGGACTTCACCCGCGAAATTTGTTCCGGTCGACACTATCGACTGGTATGGCTACAGGTTCGTAGGGATGTGGAGGAACCCATCCGACTCATCGACCGATCTTTTCAGGGGCTTCGCGCTGAGACAACTTCAATCGACCCTCCTTGACAGCAGCACGATTTATGTCGACGACATCCAGGTCGACGGCAAGGTTACCGGAGTCCGTGAAGAAAATCCGGGACTTCCGAGTTCGTTCGGTCTCTCTCAAAATTACCCGAACCCTTTCAATCCGACGACCGTCATCAATTACTCACTGGCAAAAGGGAGCCATGTAATCCTTAAAGTCTACGATTCGCTCGGAAGGAATATCTTGACGCTTGTAAATCAAAACCAGAGCGCGGGAAAATACTCCGTCACATTCAACGGCAGCAGGCTCCCAAGCGGGCTCTACTTCTACCGGATTGAGGCAGGATCTTATGCCGCGACAAGAAAAATGATGGTGGTGAAGTGACCCCTGCTGATTCGACGGAGCAACGGAGCGTGGAAGCCTGGGCTCTGAAGGATTCCTCAGCAAACCGGAGCCATGACGAATTGGGGCGCGGGAATGGCCTTGCAGCATGAGTGAAAGGCCACAGTACTTTCTGGGCTTCGACGGCGGAGCCACCAAGACGACCGGAGCAATCATCGACTGTAATGGTAACGCCATGGCGGAAAGATTGGGCGGTCCATCCAATTTCCAGATAATCGGCACGGCACGGGCATCGGAGAACATTCTCGGCGTCGCGAATGCCGCGTTGGCCGAGTGCGGACTTGTCTTCGCGGATATCGCGGGAATTTTTCTCGGTTTGACGGGCGCCGGACGCCAATCCGACCAAGAACGAATGAAAAAGGGCTTCGAGGAATTCCTCACGGACCACGATCTCCCGATGCCATGGATCGGCGTCGAAAGCGACGCGCTCGCGGCTCTGGAAGGTGCATTTCCCGGAAAGGCAGGGATGATCCTTATCAGCGGGACAGGGTCCATTCTTCTCGCGAAAGATAAGAGCGGCAGCGTCATGAGAGTCGGAGGATGGGGGAGGTACATCGGAGACGAAGGGAGCGGATACGCGATCGGCAAAGCGGGGCTGAGCGCGCTCGTCAAGGATTACGACGGACGCGGAATAAAGACGACGATTTCGGCGCTCGTGAGCGAAGCGCTTAACATTGAGACGCCGCAATTGCTTATCCGGAAAGTCTACAGTGAAAACTTCGATATCGCCTCAGTCGCCAGAATCGTCATTGACGCGGCGGACGACGGCGACGAAGTCGCATGCTCGATACTTGACGACGCCGCCCAAGAATTAATGTCGCACGTCAGGACGGCCGTATCGACCATCCGTTGCGAAATACCGATCGCATTGATGGGAAGTATCATATCTCACGAAAACGCGCTCTCCACCAGGCTGATTAACTTGATTTCCACGGAGTATCCGGCAATTGGAATCTGCCGGCCGGAGAAATCCGCCGCGGTGGGCGCAGCTTTACTGGCAATGAAAGGAGCCACCAGGAAATGATCACCAAACCCAAGCACCAATACGGCAGCACACTTCTCATTTTGGCTTTCGCACTAGCGTCGTTTCTCCCTCTCGGGTGCGCCTCAACAAAGAGGACGATTAGCGAGTCGGACAACAAGCAGGCACCTTTCGGGATATATCATCCGAACGGGTCGGCAGACTATAACTATAAATGGACAATCGACAAGAAATGGGTGGATAGCACATTCAACTCTCTCACTCTTCGCGACAAGGTCGCTCAAATGATCGTACCGTTCTCGTTCACCCCTTATATGAGTTACGATTCGCCCGAGTATCTTAACCTTGTCCACATGGTCCGGGACGAGAAAGTAGGCGGCATCGTCCTCTCCATCGGCGATATTTACGAACAGGCGATACTTCTAAACCGGCTTCAAAAATTGGCCGATGTTCCGCTCCTGACTTCTTCGGACTACGAGAACGGGCTCGGGATGCGATTGAACGGCGCGATATCGTTTCCGAGCAACATGGCTCTCGGCGCGACGAGAGACTCGTCGCTCGTATATGAAATAGGAAGAGTCGTCGGGGAGGAATCGCGCGCGGTTGGCGTGGGACAGGATTACGCGCCGGTCTCCGATGTGAACGACAACCCAGAAAATCCGATAATCAACGTCAGGTCATTTGGAGAAAATCCCCGACTTGTTTCCGGACTGGCTTCCGCTTTCGTCAAAGGTGTTCAGAGCGAGGGAGCGATAGCCACTGCCAAGCACTTCCCCGGTCACGGCGATACGCAGGTGGATTCTCACATCGGCCTTCCGGTTATAAATTACGGTCTCCAGAGATTAGATACCCTCGAACTCGTCCCGTTCCGCGCGGACATAGCGGCCGGCGTAAAGTCCGTAATGGTGGCTCACATCGCCTTTCCGAAAATCGACAGCGAAGCAAATGTCCCGGGCACGCTGTCCCACAGGATAACCACCGATCTTCTCAAGGATTCCCTGGGCTTCCACGGCCTCATAGTGACGGACGCCCTCACGATGGGCGGCGTCACGAGGGAATTCACGGACGGAGAGGCGGCGATTCGTGCGGTCAACGCTGGCGCCGACATACTCCTGATGCCACCGGACAACGGCATCGCCATCGAAGCCATCATGGACGCGGTGAAGGAAGGAAGGGTCAGCCTGACGCGCATCAATGACGCGGTCCGCAAAATACTTGAGATAAAATCGGAATTGGGACTCAATAAGGCGCGTCTGGTCGACGTAGATCGGATTTACAAAGTCGTCGGCACGGAGAGCCACGAGCTTCTGGCCGAGCGGGCCGCACGCCGGTCGATAACCGTCGTCAAAGACAGTTCCAATATCATACCGTTGCAATACAACCAGCCGCAGAACATCGTGTGCCTTGTCGTTTCGGACAATGGCGACCCATACGTCGCGAGCTCATTCAGGAACGAGTTGTTGAAGAGGTACGCCAATGTCACCTTCGTCCAGATCAATCCGAATTCGAACGACCTTGATTTCCAGAACGCGATGAACGCGGTGGATTCTTCCAGCCTCGTATTGGTGCCCGCATATATTCAGTGGCGCTCTGGCACCGGCACCGTCGATTTTACTCCTCAGGTTCAGGGTTTCCTCAATAAGGTGACCGCTTCCGGAAAACCAGTCGTCATGGTTTCGTTCGGGAACCCCTATCTTCTGAGGAGCGTGCCTAGCGTTTCCGCATACGTTTGCGCCTACGGCTCGATGAAGGTTTCGGTTCAGTCTGCAGTCGAAGCCTTGTTCGGTGAGATCAGAGTCGGCGGAAAACTTCCGATCACCATTCCCGGCGTAGCAGCCTACGGACAGGGAATCGATATTCCTCAGACGAGCCTCCGCTTCGCGATGCCGCAGGAAGCGGGATTCTCACCGACGCGGCTCGCGAAACTCAATTCAACGATAAACTTCTGGATCGCGGACAGCGCGTTCCCAGGCGCGGAGCTCCTTGTCGCAAGGAACGGGCTCGTCGTGTTCGACAAGGCGTTCGGGACTTACGATTACTCGCCGGTCTCACAGGTCGTAAGCCAGAACACGATGTACGACCTGGCATCTTTGACTAAGGTAACTGCCACCACGCAGGCCGCGATGAAGCTCTACGGCGAAGGCAAGCTGGATCTCGACGCGCCGGTCGCCAAATACATCCCTCAGTTCGCCCAGAACGGAAAGGAGAACGTGACTGTCCGGAATCTCATGGTGCACGACAGCGGCCTGCCGCCCGATCCCCCCGATTATCTCTGGAACACATCCGCGATTCCGAAGGTGCAGTTGGAACGACTGCTTAAGAATCCGTGGAACTTCGTGAATCCGGATTCATTCGGCACCAACTTCGATGCGGCGCACCAGGCTATGTGGGACTCGCTCTACGCCACGCCGCTCGTCTATCCCACAGGCACGAAGATGGTCTACAGCGATATAAACTTCCTGATCCTCGGCAAGATAATCGAGAAGATCACGGGGATGCCCCTTGCCGAATATGTCGAGAAGAATTTCTATGAGCCCCTTGGAATGACGCATACGATGTACACTCCACCGCCCGCCCTGAAGGACATGTGCGCGCCCACCGAGTTCGACTCGGCGGACGGCCAATTGATCCAGGGTTTTGTGCATGACGAGAATTCACGCTCCCTGGGCGGAGCCGTCGGACACGCGGGACTATTTTCGACAGCCTCCAATCTGGGCACCTTGATACAAATGATGATGAACGGCGGCGTATATGACGGAAGAAGGTATCTCGACGATTCCGTTATCGCGTTGTTCACGCGCAAGCAGTCGGACCTGAGCACTCGGGCGCTCGGCTGGGACACCAAGGCGCCGCGCCATTCAAGTGCCGGCGATCTGTTCTCTTCGAACTCCTGGGGTCATCTCGGGTTCACTGGAACTTCTATCTGGGTCGATCCGGTTCGTAAACTTTTCGTCGTCTTCCTGACGAACAGAGTGTGCCCGACAAGGAAGGACTACAAGATAGGCCGCGTCAGACCGATCGTCCACAACCAGGTTATAGAGGCGCTCGAAGATCAGAAGTGAAATGCCGTCCGCGGGCGGGGTTTCCAGACCCCGCCCCGGAATCAATCCAAAGCAAAGGA
>JAJYGB010000306.1 GCA_021785235.1 Bacteroidota bacterium | reverse complement strand
AGCCTCCGGGATGCGTCCCTTTGTGTAGACTATCGTTTTCCCCTGTGGAAGGAAATCGCTCGCGACGCTAACGGCCTGGTCGAGAAGTCCACCCGGGTTGTCGCGCAGATCGAGAACAAGCTCTTTCATCCCTTCAGATTTAAGTTTTGTGAGCGCGTTGGCCAGCTCACTTCCCGTCGTCTCGGCGAACCTGTTGACGTAGACATAACCGACATCCTTGTTTACCATGAAAGCGGCAGTGACCGAGTAGATCGGGATCTTGTTGCGGATGATTGTGAAATTCATCGGCTTATCGACGCCAGCCCTGACGACGGTTACCACCACTTTCGTTCCCTTTGGCCCCCTGAGCTTTTTCTGCACCTCATCTCGCGTGATACCGACGGCCGATTTGCCGTCAATATCAATTATCTTGTCGCCTGCCTGTATGCCTACCAACTCGCTCGGACCTCCGGCGATTGGCGAGACGACGAGAAGGGTGTCGTTCACTACGTCATATTCGATTCCAACGCCGTCGAAGGAGCCTCGGAAGTCCTCGGATATCTGGCGGACGTCCTTCGCAGGGATATATACTGAATGCGGGTCGAGCTGCCTCAGCATCCCATTGATAGCCGCGTCAGTCAGCTTCTGCGTGTCTACATTGTCTACGTAATACTTGTCGGCAAGGCTCAACACGTCCTTAAACTTCTCTACCTGCTCGTATATGTTGTCGCCGCTGAAGACATTCTGTATCTGCGTGCCGATGAGAATGCCGACTGCCATCAAGAGGATGGCCGCCGCAGTTGAGAATTTACTCTTAAAAAACTTCATCATTTTTCCTTTCGAGGATTGCCCGCGCCTCCAATTATTCAAATCGCGTTCTCGTTCATACGATCTATACCACTATATGAGGCCGAGCTGTTAATCAAAAGAATATATAATAAGCCGAATTTGACAGCAAGGAACCGACGACTGTTAGCCGGTGGGCGAGACGAAAGTCACTCCGTACAGCGCTATTTCACCTTGCCAAGCGTTAATTTGATGACAAGGTCGTGTTTTTTGTCAAGGATGAATTTCGAATGGATGAACACCACGGAACTCTGGTAGACCCTCTCGAACCCCGCTTCGGACAAAGAAACCGTCTCGATTGGGAATCTCCAGAGAGTTAGCGGCTTGTCAATTTCGATAGTTGCCTGAAGTTTCTGCCACTCGTCGACGAGAGATACCGCAGTCACCTCTTCGCTCGAACCAACGCTCCGCAGACGTGGATCAGCCGGCTTTGAACCGTTGATCTTGTAGTACCTGTCGTGAGCGTCTCCGGCCATGAGACCGAAATTGAGTTCGACACCGAAGTCCACCTCCAATGGACTCGCCCCGAGGTTCTCCACGCTGTAGCTGCAAAGTATGGAACCGGAGCCTTCCTTGATTTCAAAAGTCTTTGCAACGCGCACGGGGGATTTCTCCGCTCCCCCGACATGGCCGTCTCTCGCGAACCTGATTACCGCCTTGCCGTTTTTCTGAAGTATCTTCTGATCGTAGCGTCCCTGAACGAAATCGCCGAGCTCGGGATACTTTGCCGCGGCAAAATCCTCGATCGTGGTCTCACCGATGAAGTGATCAATGAACGACGCGCGGCGATACCAGTCATAGTTTAGGAGCTTCTCTAATCCCTTCTCCTTCATCGCAACGATGTCGTGTATGCTGAGGACCTGTTCCGCCCCGGAATCCGCTCCCGCGACTCGGCGAAGTTTCTCATGATAGCCCTCGGGGCGCCTGCTCAGTATATCGAGAAAATTGAATGGCACGGGTTTATAGTCAAGCTCGAACATCGCCGCACCGATCTCCGGCATGAAATAAGCGTCTAGCGCTTTCGACTCGACTAGGACCTCATCAGATCCGTCCATGTCGAAATCTTTGGTTGTGACGCTGAGTTTTGTTTTGCGCTCGAGCTTATCAAGCACGGTTTCGGCCTCTATCAGGCTCTTGTACACGGGGTAACGAAGATTCGGAAGGTAAAGTCCGCCGAACACTCCATGCCAGTAAGGGTCGTTGCACTGCGCGGCCCACACCTTATCCAGCACTTTTTCCGTGGCGCCGTTCTTCGCTTTGGTCGCGTGCGCCCGCTCGGACAAGCGTATCATTTTCTTATGGATATTGTTGACTTCAGGATATTTTGCCAGGAAGTTTCTCCAGTATCCTCCTCGAACAAACTCCTCATAGTGGTCAAGGAGGTTCGCTTCTTTAAGCTTGTGTTCGAACTCTTCGTATTTTCTGAACAGCTCTTCTGGGAGCGCCCATTGAAGCATCTCGGCGTAAGACGCGTTCTGAAGGTAGACGCGCCCGATGGGCTTCACTTTGTCGATGACCTCGGAAAAATGCACGATCCTTACCCAGTCGGAATTTTCTTCGAGGGCTCCGAGAAAATCAGGCAGCCAGCCATCTTCGTACACATGCTTGTAGGTGTGCGGCCAAACTCCGAACTTCTCCCCGTCATCGGCGTACACGGCAATCCTATTCCCGTCTTCGGTAGCGATAGATCTCAGATAATCGATCGTCTTTTCGACGGGCTGAAATGGGATTGTGTACCTCATGGCCTTACTGATCGGGAAAACGTTCAGCATCTTTCCCTGTTCTTCCGTTACATAGTAGCCTAGAAGATTCTCATCCTTGAGTCCGACGTACTTGAAATGGGTGTCGTCGATGGCGACCCATCTAACGCCGCTTTCGGCGATCGGCTTCACGATATGCTGCTCCCAGACTCTCTCGGCGAGCCACATGCCGGTTGGTGTTTTGCCGAAATTCGTTTCGAGAAACTTGTTCAGCTTGCGTATTTGGCCGACCTTGTCTTTGTCCGGAATTACCGCAAGTATGGGTTCGTAAAAACCGCCGGTGATCATC
>JAJYGB010000269.1 GCA_021785235.1 Bacteroidota bacterium | reverse complement strand
CCTGAAATCGCTCGAACCACTGAAAGACAAAATCGGGGTCATAATGTTCGAGTTTGAATATTTGAACAGGGACAAGATGCCCTCGCTCGCCGCATTCTTCGATCACCTCGGCCCTTTCCTCAGCGCGCTGCCGTCGGACTATTCCTTCGCAATCGAGACCAGAAACCCGAACTATCTCAGGCCAGATTATTTTGAGTTCCTTAAGAAGCACAATGTCGGCCACGTCTTTGTCGACGGATATTATATGCCTTCCGCGGCGAGTGTCTTCGAGAAACACGGGAGCGCGTCGTTGCCGGCGAAGAACGTGGTCATAAGGCTGCTGGGTTCCGACAGGCAGACAATTGAGAAAAAGACACGGAAGAGATGGACGCAGATCGTGGATCCGCGCGACAAGACCATAGAAGAAATAGCGGCCCTGGTTATGAAGCTCATCCCGGAGAAGTTCGACGTCTATGCAAACTTCAACAACCATCTGGAGGCGAGCGCGCCGTTGTCTGTTTCAAAATTCATATCGGCACTCTCAAAGAAATAGCTCGGGTCGATCCAGCCGATATGAGATCTGGTCAGCTGCCCGCGCGATCTCACACGAAATCCCGGATGCCCGATTGTTTTAAACGGCGGAATTATTATCCTGAACGAAACGGAAGAGGAGCCTTCATGGGACCCAGACCAACTCACTTAGCACTCGCGGCGGTTCTCACTGTTTTCTTTTTTGCCGTTCCTGTGATTGCACAAATCCCAAACTTCGGAAGCCTGAACTACGCAGCGAGTCCGGCTTCAATCCTCCGGACGGTAGGCTTCCACAATCCGGCCGACGGCTCGGTACAGGCAATTCCGCTACGCCTCAGTTCTTCCGTCTCGCCGGTCGGCGGAGTAACCGAACTCTCCCCCTTCGCAAATCTGGGAAACAACTTCATTGGCGCTTTCAAAGGGAACAATCTCTATCTTCACCTGACCGCGGTGGCATCGACTTGCCTTCTCGTCGCAAGCGGCGTCGACTACGATGTCGAGCATTACGCCAACACTCATCCCGATCTCGGGAGCTACGGGAGGGGAGTATTTATCACCGGCCAGTATCTTCCCTTCGTAGCGGGAGGTTCGCTTCTGATGTATGCAGGTGCGACACGCAACAAAGAAGCTCTTGGAGCTTCGTTCGCGGTGATACAGGCAAGCCTCCTCGAGCTCATTTACAACACCGCGCTCAAGGCAATAACCGGAAGGCCCGGGCCAGACTGGAGACACAATGCCGACATGGAGAGTCTCAGCAAGACTTTTCGGTTCGGGCTGCTCCGTGGAGGCGTATTCTGGGGATGGCCATCAGGCCACACCGCCGCTACTATGGCGGTAGTCTCGTCGCTGATCGGTTACTATCCCAACAGCACGTGGCTCAAGGTGGCGGGGTTCAGTCTCGTGGCATACACAATATTCGCGGTCTCAACCGTGAACAGGGGCGGGATGCATTGGTTCTCGGACGCGATAGCAGCCGCCTTGATGTCTTACGCCATCGGCTCGACGGTCGGGAAGTATTACAGGGGAGTCTATAATTCGCTGTCCCTTCCCCCGGCAGGGCCGTTGAGCGCTACCAGTCCTTCGGCCGCACCGATGAGCGTCGGCTTCTCTTTCAATTTCTGAAACCCGAAGTAAATTCCGGGGGTCTACTTCGTCCAGTATGACGGTTCATCGCCCATCACAAAATCAAGTACGGCACCGTGCATAAGTTCAGCATGGGTGATGTAGGGCCGGTTCCACTCTTCCCCGTCGACCCTCAACGACTGGACGTAGATATTCTTGGGTGAGGCGTTCTCGCCGATGATCCGGATGGATTTACCGTTCTCGAGGTGAATAGTGACGCTCGAAAAGGAAGGGCCGTGCATGTAATAGAAGTCCTGCCCGGCGTTTGGGAAAAATCCCATCGCGGCGAACACAAACCATGAACTCATCGCACCGCTGTCATCGTTTCCCGGATATCCGTTCATAGTATAACCACTGCTCATGAGCTTATGGACCCAGAAACTTGCCAGGTCCGAGCGGCCCGCATAGTGAAACGTGTGAACCGCCAGAAACGCGGGTTCATTCGAGTAATCGATAAGCCCGTTTTCCAGGGCATGCTCCAGCCTGGCGGCGTATTCCTTCTTTCCCCCGCAAAGGCTCACAAGCCTATCGAATTCGTGCGGCACGAAAAACGAATATGTCCAGGAGCTTCCCTCATAAAAGTAATCGTGCCAGGATCCCCAGTTCTTCTTGGGATCGATGTTTACCCATGTGCCGTCCGCATTTCGCGGAACGATGAACCCATTGTAACCGTCGCTTGTGCTTTTGGGGTTCCAGAGGTTTTCCCATTCCGTGCTGCGCTTCAGATATTCCCTGTAGTCGCTCATCTTGTCCAGCCCTCTGGCTATTTCCGCGACGCAGTAGTCATTATAGGCGAACTCCAGCGTCTTTGAGCAGGACATAATCCCGGCAGGTATCCACCCTTTTTCCCGGTAAGCGCTTATCTCGCTTTCGTCTCCTTTTATCCCGTCGAGACTTTCAAAACCCTTTCTCTCGAAATCGGCGTCATGCTTGACAACCTGGTACGCCTCTTCCCAGTTCACTCCGGAGAGCCTCTTCACATACGCGTCGGCGATGACGTTGTCGACATTATCCCCTCCCTGCTCCTCGTTCATGTCGATTCCCGCGACGAACGCGTCGCGCACCTTCCCGTTCTTTTTAAATCGGTCAATGAACGAGTTGATGTTTCCCCGGACCATATCCGGGTCGATAAATTCCATCAGCGGGAACATCGTACGCCAGGTATCCCAAACGGCGTACTCGTCGTCCCACACCGGCGCGTCGTCCGGATAACCTTTCAAGTCGCCCGTCCGGTCACGCGGCATAAGCATCGAGTGA
>JAJYGB010000566.1 GCA_021785235.1 Bacteroidota bacterium | reverse complement strand
GGTCCACTTTTCTGAAATCGCCGCCGATCGTAGTCAGCTCCATTGCGCCCTCGCCCAACACGGCGGCGAGCGGCATACCGTGTATGTTTCCGGAAGGGGTCGTTTCATAGGTGTTCATGTCCGCGTGAGCATCGATCCAGATAATACCGAAACGGAGGTTGTGCTTCCTCGCGTAGGAGGACAGGCCGGAGATAGTTCCCATCGCGATGGAATGATCCCCCCCGAGCACCAGCGGGAACTCTCCGTCTTCCATGATCACCTCGATTTTATGGGCAAGGATTGTGCCGACCCTTACGATCTCCGGTAAGTATTTCAGCTTCGGGTTGTCTATCTCCTGGCTTTCAGGGACTTTTACGGGGATGTCGCCGTCGTCGAAGACCGTGTGTCCGATCTCGCGGAGACGTTCTGCAAGTCCGGCTATGCGCATCGCGGAAGGCCCCATGTCGACGCCGCGCCTTCCGGCGCCGAGATCCATCGGTACACCGACTATTCGAATTGTCATTGAAACCTCAATCCTTAGATCAAAATTCTAAATGAGCGCCTTGTCGTCAGACTCCATCGAGTCTGCCGGACTCGAAGCGCGCCATCCCGCACATACATTATAAAAATAGTCGAGCGGGACGAATCCTGATGTTCGAAATGCTCAAGCCGGGAGCGCAAACGAATTTACCCGAATCCTGTCGGGAAATTTTGGATCTCGTGTTTGTTTAGAGTTCAGGATTTAGTGCTTCGAAATCATTCAGCGTCATATATTCCGAAATGTCCCTCACGCGCTCAGCAGGTCCAGAAGCTGGGTTATCTTTCCTTTCAGTTCCTTCCGATGGACGATGAGGTCGACGAACCCTTTGTCGAGGAGAAATTCGGAGCGCTGGAAACCTTCCGGCAAGTCTTTGCCGACGGCTTGTTTTATGACCCGCGGTCCCGCAAAGCCGATCAGTGCGCCCGGCTCAGCGACGTTGAAATCTCCGAGCATCGCGAAGCTTGCCGTGACTCCGCCCGTCGTCGGATCGGCAAGTATCGAGATATACGGTAACCCCGCCTTGTGGAGCCTGGTAAGTCTGGCGCTCGTCTTCGCGAGCTGCATCAACGACATCGCGGCTTCCATCATGCGCGCTCCGCCGCTCTGCGAAATAATAATGAGGGGACATTTCGATTTTACCGCCCTGTCTACAGCCCGTGCGACCTTCTCGCCGACAACCGAGCCCATGCTCCCGCCGATGAACTGAAAATCCATGCACCCGAGCACCACCTTATGCCCGTTGATCTCGCCCGTACCGGTGCGGATCGCGTCGACGAGACCCGTCTTCTTCTGCACGTCGGCAAGCCTTGTCTTGTATGATTTCGTGTCCACGAACTTCAGCGGGTCGTTCGATTTGAGATTCTTGTCTGTCTCTTTGAAGGTCTTCTTGTCGACGAGAATCTGTATGTACTCTTTACTCCCGATCCTGAAGTGGAAACTGCATTTGTTGCAGGTCCATAAGTTGTCCTCCAGCTGGGACTTGTGAAGCATCTCGCCGCATTTTTCACACTTCACCCACGATCCCTCGGGCAAGTCCTTTTTTTCACCCGAGGTAATATTCTGTGTGGAACGTTTGAACCAGGACATCAGCTTTCCTCCAACCCCGACTTCAGCCGGGATCCCGGCATCGGCCGGGAAAGTTTATTTAGTGGATTCCCCTTTATCGCGATGAAGTCTTTAATGTAGAGCGGGACGAGAGAGCTCAAATCCGCAAACTCCCCCTTCTTGAACCTGTCATCGGCGAGCAGAGCGACTTCCCTCGCCGACGCAGGGACATCTTTCATGGAGCCCTGCCCGAACTTTCTTCGGGCAGCGTCAGTCTTCGAAAAAGCTGCGACGCCTTCGCCGATGAACACGGTCTCCTCAGCGAATTCGTCCGCGATCTTCTCTGCTTCCGCAATTGCATACGCACGCTGCCTCTGCGCCCCGGAATCGGTGATCACGTACGGGGCGTAGTAAAATTCCTCCCCGCGCGCGTGAAGAATAGGGACGACCATCCGGCCGCTTTCCAGATATCTCAAGCCTAAGGCAAGCGCATCGAGAGTCGGAACCGCAATAATTTTCCTGTCAAGCGCAAAAGCTATCCCCTTCGCAACGCTCAGTCCGATTCTCAGTCCGGTGAAACTCCCCGGCCCGTTCGAGACCGCTATCGCGTCGATTTCAGCATAACTCGCGTGAAGATTTTCCAGGAGCTCATTAATCAGGATGACAAGCCGCTCTACATGTACATGCGGGATATTCAGGCCCGACTCGCCGGTCACCGCACCGCCGTCGATCAACGCGACAGAGCAGACTCTGGTAGCAGTCTCGATGGCCAGAATCTTTGCCATGTTCACTTCCCGCCGTCCACGGTTTCGATGGCAATCTCACGCGTCGAATCGTCCACGACTGACATTTTCACGTCGAATCTCTTCGGAGGAATTATTCCGTCGAGCTTCTCGGCCCACTCGACGACACAGACGCCTTCGGCCTCGATGTATTCGTCGACACCTATTCCGAGGATTTCTTCGACGTCCTTCATCCTGTAAAGATCGATGTGGAAGATCGGGAGTGTACCGTGGTATTCGTTGACGATAGTGAATGTCGGACTGTTGACGACCTCCTTCACATGGAAAGCTTCACATATCCCCTTGACAAACTGGGTTTTGCCGGCACCCAGGTCGCCGTAGAGTCCGACGAAGCTGCCAGCCCGCAGGCGCCCGGCGAAATTCCTGGCCCGCTGGAGCGTTTCGCCCTCGCTTTTCGAGATGAATTTGTCCATCAATTTCAAAAGGGTTTCAAAAGTATATTACACAAGGGTACTTCTTACTCCAAGTAGTTTCTTTCTCCGGAACCGTGACAGAGGCGGAAAACTGACGCACGGAGATTGCGT
>JAJYGB010000135.1 GCA_021785235.1 Bacteroidota bacterium | reverse complement strand
CCTCACTTTCAGGAGTTTTCTCAGTCCGTCAACATCTATCAGGTCTTCCCTATCGTCTTTCCTGTTCCACATCCCGCTACTCTTAGCTCCTTGGATTGGCTCAAGTCCGAACCTGGTAACAGCCCTCTCCTCGGGAAGCGAAGTCTCTTTTCCACGACTCATTCCCCCGATAGCGGATTGCGGCTGCCTGTCATGACTGGGTCGGCCATATTCATTTTACCCTATTTGCTCGAGTACCGCCTTGAAATCCTCAGCCAGCTCCGAATCGAAATGAAGATGCACTTTCGTTATCGGGTGTATGAAGCCGAGCGTCTTCGCGTGGAGAGCCTGCCGGGGAATGATCTTCAGAAGCCGCGTGATCTCCTGTCTGAACTTCGGCGTCGGGTCGCCGTAATTTATCCGCCGGCCGTGATATGTAGGATCGCCGAAGACAGGATGCCCGATGTGAGAGAGGTGAACGCGGATCTGGTGCGTTCGCCCGGTGTGCAGCTTCAGCCGCACAAGCGACAGGTACTTGAACTCCTTCAGCAGCTCGTATTCCGTCGCCGCGAACTTGCCTTCCTCCACGACCGCGAATTTCTTCCTGTCGCTCTTGCTTCTCCCGAGATCCGCTTCGATGAGGCCGCGCGGCATGGAGAGCTTTCCCCAAACGAGAGCCCAGTATTCGCGGTCGATCGTGTGATCGAAGAACTGCCTCGCGAGCGATGCATGCGTCACGTCGTCTTTTGCCGCCACGATGAGTCCGCTCGTATCCTTGTCGAGCCGGTGAACTATCCCAGGCCTGACGTATCCATCGTTAAGCGTCGATAGTCGGTTGCAATGAAAAAGAAGCGCGTTCGCGAGCGTCCCGGTCCAATTCCCGTGTCCGGGGTGCGTCACCATGCCCGCCGGCTTGTTGACAACAATCAGGTGTTCGTCCTCGAAGACTACGTTCAGGGGAATGTTTTCGGGAACTGCTTTGTCTGGCGGCGCCGACGTCGGTATGTTTACGGTGATAGTGTCGCCCGGGAGGATCTTGTAGCTCGACCTTACCGGCTCTCCATTGACGAGGACGCAATCGTCCTCGATGTATTTCTGGATCTTCGCCCTGCTGGAATTTTCGAGCTGTGCGGTGAGAAACTTGTCGATCCGCTCTTTCTTCTGACCCGGCGTGACAAGGAGTTCTACCCTCCTGTGCCCGGGTTCCGCCTGAAATGAGACGCGGGCTTCAGACGGTGCTGTGCGACCGGTTTGATGTTTCGCCCGTCTCGCTGTCATTCCCTGCTTCTCCTCCCCCTGCAATTACCATGGAAAGCGTCGTGTAGAGAACCTTCAATCCGCTTCCTGTCGGTTGCGATGAAGGTATGTTCAGCCTTTGACGGACGACTCGCCGGTCGGGCTCTCCGTCCCGGCTGACGCGGGCTGGTCGGACATCGCAGCTCCCTCGCCGCTCTTTGCGTCGACTGCTGCCCGGACGCCGGACTCTTCGACGGTGCGCCTGTGAAAAATGAGGAGCATGATCACGCCGACCGTCACCGAGGCGTCCGCAATATTGAACACCGGGAACCTCGAGAAGTTGTATCCGAAAAGACTGAAGTTGAAAAAATTGAAATCTATGAAATCAACCACACGTCCGTGGAATAGCGCCGTTCCGTCGAAGAGAGGCCCGTAGAAAACGCGGTCGATAAGGTTGCCTATCGCCCCGCCAAGTATGAGCGCGAGTGAGAAGCGGACCACTTTGCTCTCGTTACGCACTTTATACAGGTAGATGAATATGGCCACGCTCGCCACGATGGAAAATATCGCGAAGAACGATTTCCATCCGAAATCGATCCCGAAGGCCATGCCGGGGTTTTCTATGTACGTGAATCGCAGGAAATTCCCGATGATCTGTTTGCTTGAATAGAGAGGCATGCCGATAATCTTTATTCCCAACACGGGAATCTGCAGGCCTCTGATCAGAAGCTTCGTGAGCTGATCGGCTATTACGACGGAGAAAGTTACGTACAGGACCTTCAATTCATTGCCCTCTCTTCAGCTTGCACGCTATGCAAAGCTGGGCGTGGGGGACGGCTTCGAGCCTCGCCTTGTCGATCAGCTTGCCGCAGTCCTGGCAGAAACCATACACTCTGCGGTCGATCCTTTTTATCGCGTCATCGAGATATTCGAGAAACTTCCTCTGCCGCGCCGCGAGGAGATAGTTCTTCTCCTTCTCCATGGTGTCGGTACCCTGTTCCATGTGAAGCGAGTAAGGGGAACTCTCCTCGAAATAATCGCCGCCGGTGTTGTCGCTGAGCGACTCGTGTATGAGTTCGAGTTCTTCGATTATCTGCTTTCTCTTATCGAGAATAATTTCCCGGAAGTGTTCCAGCTCCGATTTATTGTAACCCTTTTTCAGGGAAACCGTCTTTGCGGCTGGCTTTGGCGCGACCTTCACACCCCGGCGCACCGGCTTGCTCTTCGCCGGCGCCGCCTTTTTCGCCGGTTTCGGCTTTGCTGCCCTTTTTGCTTTCACTGTCAACTTCTTGGCCATTTTCAAACTCCTTTGCTAGCCCTGCTGACTAAAATGTTAAACTTCTGTTTGTCTATTTCAACAGCCTCGGAATACCCATCGGGGTGCTTCCCGCTGTCGAGTTTCTTCGTCGTCGAGAGTTCGATCGCGAGCGTCTCCGACTTAATATAATCGGATAATTTGCTCACGGCTTCGGCGAACTCATCCGGACATTCTAGAACGATCCGGATCCTGTCCGTAACCTCAAATCCGGCATTCTTCCTGAGGTTTTGAATCCGGTTCACGAACTCACGGGCTATTCCTTACCGCCTCAGGTCGTCGTCGAGCTCGGTATCAAGGGCCACCGTCAGCGCGCCGTCCGACTCGAAGAGCCACCCCGCCAACTCCTGGCTGAATATCTCG
>JAJYGB010000452.1 GCA_021785235.1 Bacteroidota bacterium | reverse complement strand
GAGTTCAAGTTATTCCCGTGACAATCCTTGCAAGCCACCTCGGCATGCTTGCCTCTGAGTGGATAGCCGGTAATGTCATGATTGAATGTATGATCATCTATGAAAGCGAAGGAGACGGTTGTGTGGCACCGCTCGCAGATTTCTCCGAATCGTCCGTTGTGAACGTCGCGATGGCAAGGGACGCAATTCAGGAACTTCACCCCAGCGTATTTCACGAATGGCTTTCCGTTTCTAATCTCATTCGCATGGCATTGCGAGCATTTGACTCTCTTATGAGCTCCCGTAAGCTCGAACACGGTTTTATCGTGGTTGAATTTTGCCGCCGGCTTGAAGCTGGTTTCATTATGGCATGATGCGCAGTTTCTGCCAAGCGTGCCCTGATGAGGGTCCTCGTGGCAGGAGGCGCAGTTCGCGCTCAGGCCAAGGAAAGTCCCATTCCTTCTTTCGAACAACGGATTTGTAATGAACTTCGGCTGGTGACAAGCGTCGCATTTGAGCGTCGCATGCACCCCTTCAAGAGGATAGCCCGTCAATGCGTGGTTAAATGTGGCCGTATCGAAATGAATTATCTGGAATTGTCTTCCGTGATGTTCGCTGTGACAGTTCGAGCAATACTGATTCTTTACAGTGGGGTTTGCGTGGTAGCCGCGGTCTTCGTTAAGCAGCGTCTGAATCTCTTGATGGCAGGCGAGGCACTTGAAATTCTCGGCCCTCTTCCCGAGTACGTGGCACTTTGTGCAGTTGCTCAATCCTTCAAGGTTTGCGTGCGCTGTCGTTAACGGGCCGGGCGATATTTGAGCAAGTGCGCTAGTTGCCATAACAAAGTTTATAATTACTATAAGCAGATATACGGTATGCCATTTTCTTTCAGTCGTCATGTTTGAGAATAGCTTCTCCGCGTTTCTCGGTAACCGTTATGCCGATTTTTTGTAGAAAGGCGGTAGGAAGCGTCCCGCCGGCAAATATGTAGACAAGGTCGTTCTCAATCTCCACAGGAATCGGCTTATCTTTGACGGACAGTATCACTTTGTTGTCCGTAATCGCTTGCACATTTGAATTGAAGATCAGGCGGATCCGGTTGTTCGCTGCCATTATCGAAATTCTCTCGGCGTTTTCAGTCTTGATCCTGGAGAATGTTTCACCGCGGTACGATATGGTGACCCTGTTAGTGTCGTGCGCGTCGGCGATCATGACTGCGCTCTCTATGGCGGAATCCCCGCCGCCTACCACCAAAACGTTTTTGCCAGATATTAATTCGGGTTCCAGGAGCCGGTAGGCAACCTTTTCCTTTTCCTCACCCGGCACTCCGAGCTTGCGAGGCGAGCCGCGTCTTCCGATCGCGAGGATGACTCCTTTCGAAGTATATACGTCCTTCGTAGTGGTCACGCTGAAAACATCGCCGTTCTTTTCAATATGCTCGACTCGCTCGTTCTCATTGATTAGGATTTCATTTTGATTGAGGACGAGCTTCCATATTTCAAGCAGTCCGGTCTTCGAAGTTTGTCTCACTTTTACTTGTCCGTAAAGCGGTAAATCCATAGGGGAAGTCATCACTACTTTCTGCCTCGGAAAGCTGAAGACCGTTCCACCTAATGTATCTTGCTCGATTGTCACGCACCTGAGCTTGTTCCGTGCCGCTTCAAGGGTCGCGGAAATACCGGCGGGTCCCGCGCCGACTATCACGAGGTCATATTCTGAATTAACGTTTCTTTTCATTTTCTTCAGGAAGAACTGTACCGACTGCTTACCCTGTTCGACGGCGTTCTTGATGAGCGCCATTCCGCCGAGTTCGCCCGCGATGAAGAGGCCCGGAATATTTGTCTCGAATTCTTGGCTGACATGGGGGAGTTCAACGCCGCGCTTCTCCGTGCCGATGCACAGGGTGATCGCATGAACGGGGCAGGCGTGGAAACACGCCCCGTGGCCGACGCATCTGGCGGCGTTGATGACATGCGCCTTGCCTTCTACTATTCCAAGAATATCCTTCTCCGGACAGGCGGTTATGCACGCGCCGCTGCCGATGCAAGTGTCCTGGTTGACAACCGGATGGAGCGATACTGGTTCGTGAAGTCCCATTTCCGCCGCGAAACGGAGCTTCGAAATATTTCTTACGGATGTCCTGCGTTTCGCCCAGAGGTAAATGAGAATCACGACAAGCGAGACCAGGGTCACTGACCCATACGTGATCAGATTGTCCAGATATATTTCGCTCAAGTATGTTTCCTCGTTAGCTAGTGAGTATATCGTTAAAATATCCATCTGTAGCCGAACGCGAAGACGACGCCGATGTGAATAAACATTATCAGGAACATGATTATCGCGAAGGGGAGATGGACGATATGCCAGTGCCGGAAAAACCGGTGCATCACGTTGAGCAGACGAATCCTTCTTGCCAAGATCATCCGCGACTTGGCGACTCGTTTGGTCCTTATTATTTCCGCGTGCGATAGTCCAGCCGCCTTCAGCTGCTTTCCGAAGATGCGCAGAGTACGCCGCATGTGTGTCGCGTCCTTCATTAGGAAGACGATGCTGTTGTGGAGCGTCTCCTTCTTCAGTTGAGTATAGTCGGACGCCGTCTCTATCATTCGAATGAGCTTGTCATCGACGTGATAATCTGTCTGAAGCTTCCGTGAATAGACTCGCCCCAGCTCGTCCAACTCGCGGACACCGAGTATCTGACCCTGGATCGTTTTGGGGATTCGCACGTAAAGAAAACGCCCGACTACGCCGCTCAGCACGACCGCTGTCATACTCCAGAAACTAACGGCAACTATGCCGCCGAATTTAAAGGATGTGTGAAACAAAACGAAGACCGGCCCGAGAGTGCAGAGGAAGATGTGAAGCTCCAGCCAGTTTTTCAGGTAGCCGATGTGCAGGAACGCCTTGCCTCTTTTTC
>JAJYGB010000558.1 GCA_021785235.1 Bacteroidota bacterium | reverse complement strand
TCGCTGTATCGTATACATCTCGTTCTCTCCATAGGTTATTAACTCCTTATGTGGATAACTCCTCCACATTCTTTGAAGTGTCAACCTATTTCAGGACAAGACACAATGGCGACTCATCCCCCATCCATTCCCTCTCCCTTCTCTACTTGTAGAGAAGGGGGGATAGGAAGGGGTATGAGTTTGGAATCGAAACGAGCCCGTACTAAATTCAGCTGACGACAGCCATGAAACGATCAACCATAATCCTCGCAGCGGCGGCCATTGCCGGAATCATTATATTCATTTCATCTGTGCCGAAATATTCGATCCTGTATTCGATAGACAGCAGGCTCGACCGTGGTCAGGTAATAAAGTATTCCAGAGAGATCGCTCAAAGGATCGGGGTGCCTCTCCCTCAGAATCTCATGCAGAACACCACATTCACGGATGACGGCGTTTCGCTCGCATATTCGAGATCGGAAGCTGGCACGCGCAGCATGAATGAGCTGGTCAGATCCGATTCGCTTTCCCTGAACTACTGGGACGTGATGTGGTTCGACCCGGTGAAGCAGTCGGTAAACGGGAGGATGTTTGAGGTGCTGATCTCGGCCGGCGGAAAGCTGAACGCGTTTGAGCGTTTCGTGCCCGACACCGCCTCCGGTGCTTTCCTGAATGAAAAGGAGGCTCTCGCGAATTTCCACAGCTTCTGGGAAAGCAAAGGCCTGGCCGGGATGACGGGTATTTCGCTATCCGGATGGAAGCTGACCGCGTCCGAACCGGTGGTACTCGAGCGCAGGCAGGATTGGTCGCTGACAATCCAGAACGACAGCACCGGAATACCGGGTTTGAAGCAGGAACTGAAGGCGCGAATAGACGGAAGCCGGATCGTAAATTTGGATATAAGATACCGTCCGCCCGAACAGTTCAGGATCGATTACGGCGCGAAGTCTTACCCCTATGTTTTTCTGACTTTTGTTTCATGGATCATGATGTTCCTGTTTTTCGCCGTGGGACTCATCATTTTCCTGAAGAGATACAACGACGGAGAAGCCGGAATCGGGTCGTCTCTTACGGTGAGCATTGCCTACTATGTGCTTGCAGCCGTCACGATGATACTTTCGTTCCCATCCCTGGCAAAAGGGCTGGGTATCGGAACGATGAACATTTTCTATTTGAGTCTGATCGTTTCGGGAATAATTTTTCTTCTGTGGCTCCCCCTCGTTTCGATACTGACATTTTCCGCGTGGGGTGTCGGCGAATCGTCGGCGCGCGCGATATGGCCCGAGAAGCTTCACTCCTTCGACGCCGCGTCCCACTTTAAAATATTGAACGATAAACTCGGCGGATCGGTGCTGCGGGGCTACGCCTACGGCGGAATCATACTCGGCGTGTACGCTCTTCTCCACCATATCCTTCGTCTCCACGAATATCCAAATGAATTCGTCGGCACCACCACGGCGCTCGATTCATACATCCCGTCATTCAAGGTCCTCGCGGACGCTTTCTCGATGGCTCTGTTCAGCGAGACATTTTCGAGGCTCAGCATACTCTCGTTCTTCGGCAGGAAGAAAATCAATAAGGGAATCGCGGTGTCAATGCTCCTCTTTTTCCCGTTGCTTTATTACCCGATGCCCTTCGGCACATACGGGGCGGCGACTGAAATTCTGTTCTGCCTCGCGCTTTCTGCCGCTTTCATTTGCCTTTTCCTGAGGCATGATTTCGTCACGGTTCTCGTGGCAGGCACGATCTTCTGCTCGGCGCAGGGGCTGATCCCGGTCTTCGGGTCGTCGAATGGATATTTCGAAACGAATTCTGTAATTGCGGTTATACTCCTTGCGCTGCCCATCATCGTCTCGCTAGTCGCGTTGTGGCGCAAACAGCCCTTCGAGCTGACAGTCGATCTTATGCCCGCGCATATCCGGCGAATAAGCGAGCGCGAGCGCATGGCAAGAGAGCTTGAGATCGCGAAGAACGTTCAGAACAATCTCCTGCCGAGATTCAACCCGTCGATTTCGCACTTCGAGTTCGGCGGGATCTGCATTCCGGCGCTTGAGGTCGGCGGCGATTATTACGACTTCGTGCAGATGCACAACGGTATGATCGGGACCGCAATCGCAGACGTTTCGGGAAAGGGTTTGCCCGCAGCTATTTACATGACTCTCACGAAAGGCGCACTGCAAGCTTACGCGGAAGACCAGCCGTCGCCGAGGAAAGTCCTCAGCAAGATCAACCAGATCGTCTACCGCTCGATATCGCGCGGAACGTTCATAAGCATGATATACGCGGTCATCGACACGAAGACACGGAAGGTCAAGTTTTCACGCGCCGGACACAACCCGCTTGCGTTGTTTTCTTCCGACGCCAGTTCCGCGAAACTCTTCACGCCAAACGGCCTGGCGCTCGGTCTCGACAACGGCGACAAGTTCGACAAGACTCTGGAAGAGATGGAGATAACGCTGAGGCCGGGGGACGCGCTCGTCTTCTACACGGACGGCTTCACAGAGGCGATGGATGCGCAGGCAAACGAGTTCGGAGAAGAAAGGCTGGTCGAGCTGATTGAGTCAACCCGTCACCTTCCCGTCAAGGAAATGATCGAGAAGATCGATGCTGGAGTCAGGAGGTTCGTCGGCGGCGCACCGCAGCATGATGACATGACGATGGTGGCGATAAGAGTTAAAGCGGATTAACCAGCTACTTCAGATCGCAACAGTTTGCCGCCGGCTTCACCAACATTATGCAAGCGCGAAAGCTCTAACGGGCTGTTGAAAAACACTGTTGAATCGTAGTTGCGAGCAGTTTCACTGCGAAGTCCCGCTTCCTGAGATCCCGTAGAGCGGGACAATCTTGTTTTTTTCTTTGAAAAGCGAGATCGCCACGTCGTCCCGCCTATGCGGGACTCCTCGCGACGACAGTAAAAACACTTTTTCAACATCATG
>JAJYGB010000106.1 GCA_021785235.1 Bacteroidota bacterium | reverse complement strand
CATCGTTGAGATGGTATTCCACGTGCCAAGGGCCGAAATCGAACTGGTCGATCGCCCCGTTTTCAGAACGTAAGGTTCGCAAAATGTTTCTCCAGATATTCTTTGACTGGAAGTATGTCACTTTTGCTCGTAAGGTCCGGGACATGCTCAGAGAGAGGATAGGCGAACATAGACTTCGGGTGGGCGTCAACCATCATTTTGACCGCGGTAGGGAGTTCCTTTTCGTTTCTTACCGGATCGAAGGGGACCTTTTCGAGAAAAGGGTGAATCATATCGTACTGAAATTCAAAGATGTTCATGCTAACGCCTATGAAGCCGTTCTTCCCTTTCATCGATTCTATCCGGCTTGCAGAAGGTTTTTCGATGATGTCGATGAGGAAGCCGTCATCGTCTTTCGCCGTAACCGCGAATCTTTCGATCCTGCTGGGTTCGAACCGGAGCGCTTCTCGGTCGTAATCGATCATTGCGTTCTTGTATTCATGTCGCGTCATCATCTTAAGCGCGTTAACCGAATACAAATTGTCGCTGTTGCAGACAGTGAATCCAGTTCCGCGCCAATCTCTCCGCGAGTTCAGCCCCTGATAGAGGGCGTCGGCCGTGCCGATTGGTTTCTCTTTCCCCGGGGGAATTCTCTGAACAGCGTAAGAGATTCGCATGCCATAGAAATCGTTATCCCGGTCTTCCTTGCCGTAATAGTCGCGGATACTGTCGTCTTTCTCTCCAATCACTATGAGGATATCTCCATAGCCTGCCTTCTTCGCGTTATAGAGGAGATAATCGAGAAAGGGGCGTCCTCCATTTCCCACGCCTATCATCGACTTAGCTTTGAGGTTCGCGTCGTTGACGAGTGATTGATCGACTTTGATGTCAGCCTCGGCAGGTCTCTTCATCCTCGACGAGATTCCGCCGGCGAGGATAGCCAATCTTGCTCCGACCATCACTTCGCCTCCGTGGAGACAGCCCTGGTTCCCTCGTCGACGGAGAGCACCCACGCCTCTCCACCTTCCTTCTCAATGGCATCACGAACCTTCTGAGGATTTTCCGGAGCGTACGCGAACATGCAACCGCCGCCTCCCGATCCGTTTATCTTCGCTCCGTAGGCCCCCGCTTTCAGGGCGGCGGATATCATTCGGTCGATCTTCGGCGTGGATATTTTAAGTATGTCTCGCAGTACCTTCTGATGTTCGTTCATCAGGTCTCCTATGAGTCTGTGGTCAAGAGACGCTTCGGTCAGAGCCTTTAAAGCCTTGAAAGTGATATCCCTGTTCCTGACGGTTCCTTTCAACAGTTCGACCTGTTCTCCGGTAAGCATTGGCTCATAACTGTCAATGCCCGACTCAGCTATTGTTCTCAACGAGAAATCCGGGTGAGTCTTTTGCAGTTCTTTGACAACTCGTTGTATCTGGTTCTTCACCCGCGCGAGTATGGATTTGGTGTCCTTTGGTTCGCCTGAATTGCCGAGAACAAGATTGCCGAGTTTCGGATTCAGCTTTTTAATCTCGATTTTTGGAAAAGAATCTAGAAATATTATTCCGCCTATCGAAGTGGAATACTGATCCATCATTCCGCCGGGCTCGGAAAATTCGAGGACTTCAGCCTCATAGGCATATTCGCCGATTGTCTCCGCGGCAAGCTGCTTCGACTGGTCGCTCATCCTCGCGAGAAAGTTTACCCACGTCACGATAAGCGCCGAGGAGCTGGAGGTGCCCGCGTTTATCGGTATCTCGCCTTTGACAGTGCACTCAACGCCTCGCGAAAATGTCATACCGTGCCGCCTCAGAACATTCACGACGCTCTTCATGTAATCTCTCTCTTTGTCGTACGTTATCGGTTTGTTTAGAGAGAAGACTTCTTCTTCGTTTATATCAGGGAGGTGAATAATGATCTGTGAGTCCTCACGTTTGCGCCCTTCAATTCCAATTCTCAAAGAAATCGCGGAAGCGATTATCGGAAGGTTAAGGTAGTCCTGGTGCTCTCCAAAGAGGCAGACCCTTCCTGGTGTTGATGTCTTCATTTCAATGTTCGTGTCGTTCATCTTAATCCCGATTGTGACTTTTTATTGTGCGATAGTAGTTCAGTTCCCTGTCAATTGTAAGACGGAGGAGCGTCGTTGCGTGCTCTTCCCCACTCTTTGTCCGGCGAGGTACCGAGGTTGAATCTGAGCGAACCTCCGCGGGAAATCTCTTCGAATCTAATCCAAGGCTTATTCGTTCTTCGTCCGTTCACGATCAAGCTCCGGACGTAGGGCGCGTTTACCGAAGCGCCGCGGGCTTCGATGGTGACTTCACCATCTTTCAAATGCAATACGGTTTTCCTGAAAAGCGGGCTCCCGAGGACCAGGACGTTATCGCCAGGGATTTCCGGATACATTCCGATAGCGCCCCAGACGTACCATGATGACATTTCGCCGAGGTCGTCGTTCCCCGGATACGCGTCGGGCTTGTCCGAATAGAGTGTGGTCATGACGCGTCTCACCGTGAGCTGAGTTTTATAAGGCCTTCCGAGGGAGCAATATATCCATGGCGTCTCGAGACAGGGCTCGTTTCCCATCCATGCCATCCAGCCGTCGTTCCCGCCATCGCCGACATTGAGTTTAGTGAAGAAAGAATCAAGGCGGGCCGTGGCGATTCTTCTGCCTCCCATTTTTGCGGCAAGCGATTTCAGATTGAACGGAACCATCCACGTGTATTGTCCCGCCGTCCCCTCAACATACGCGCGGACGCCGTCGTAGCTTATCACGTTCCTCTTGAATCCAGGCGCCCAGGATCCGTCGCGGCGACGCATCTGTATGTAACCAGTCTTTGGATTATAGATGTTTTTCCAGAATTGCGCGTGACGGAGGAGTATCCTACAATCGGCAGTGTCTCCAAGCGCTTTTGCCAGCCGGGACACGGCGAAGTCGGAAGTATTGTACTCAAGCGT
>JAJYGB010000032.1 GCA_021785235.1 Bacteroidota bacterium | reverse complement strand
AGGGAATGTAATAGGCGGAAAACATTTCCAGGCCGGAATTCTTCCGGGGCATTTCACGATAAACATCCACGGGGCAGAATGTAACTGCGGAAACATAGGCTGTGTCGAATCGGAAGCCTCTTCGTGGCGCCTCCCCGATCTGGCCTCGCGCCACCCTCTCTTCGCCTCCAGCGCGCTTTCCAGGTCCAAAGAAATAGACTACAGAGAGCTTTTCGAGTTGGCCGACAAAGGTGACCGTCTTTCGCTTGAGCTTGTCGAACACAGCCTCGAAGCGTGGAGCGCCTGCGTGGTAAATCTTATACATGCTTATGACCCCGAGCTTGCGGTAATTGGCGGCGGCATCATGAGGAACGCCTCGCGCATACTTCCTGAGATTACTTCAAGAGTCGAGAAACATGCCTGGACACCGTGGGGCAAGGTTAAGATCGTTCCAGCCCAACAAACGGATTTCGCGGCGCTTCTGGGTGTAAGCTACATTCTCCGCAAGCATCCTATTGTCAAATAAATATGAATAAAAAAGTCGAGACGATGAGTAATTTTACGAGATTCCCGTTCGTGGAAATAGATGGAGACTCCGTGGTTTTGGAAGGCTGGGAAGATATCTCAGCCGAGATACTGAATCGTTTGTCCACCCTTAAAGGCGAGAGAAAAACCGTCGTCGTCGAATTCTATCAGGGGGTGCTTGAGGAAGATGTGACACTTGGTTTGACCAACACAATAACCCCTGACCTAGTCATTTTGTCGAGGGACTGCATGTGGCCCGAAGACAAAGTGAAAGAAATCGTTTACCCTGACGTTACCGATGACAGGATCTTCGGGTATATGACGGACCTTGAGATAGACGCGTTTTTTGATCCGGCCAGGGTTGAGCAGGCCCGAAAAAAGATATCGTCTGTTCAGACCGGTGTTGTGCTCGTCATCGGCACGGGAGCATCGTTCGTCGCGGATCAATACGACATCCTTGTGTACGCGGATATGGCCAGGTGGGAGATCCAGCTTCGGATGAGGGAGCATCTCGTGGATAACATCGGCACCAATAATCGCGAAATGCAGGACTGGATGCTCCTCTACAAGCAAGCCTACTTCGTCGACTGGCGGGTGTGCGATCGACTCAAGAAGGATCTGATGACGCGATGGGACTATTTGCTCGACACCAACAACCGGGATACCCCTAAGATGATCGCAGGAGAATCGGTGACGGCGGGATTGAGACACGCTCTGACACGCCCGTTCAGCGTCGTGCCGTTTTTTGACCCTGGCCCGTGGGGCGGGCAATGGATGAAAGAACATTGTGGCCTCGACCCGGATGTCGAGAACTACGCGTGGTGTTTCAACTGCGTCCCGGAAGAGAACAGCCTATTGCTGAAATTCGGCGAGGCGATTTTAGAAATACCCTCGATCAATCTGGTATTTCAAGACGCGCGGAGCCTGCTCGGAGACGACGTTTACGCGCGCTTCGGTGAGGAATTTCCCATCCGTTTCGATTATCTCGACACATTCGATGGCGGCAATCTCAGTCTTCAGGTTCATCCGCTGACGGAATACATACGGGAGAATTTCGGTGTCCAATATACGCAGGATGAAAGCTACTACATGATGGATGCGAAGCCCGGAGCCTTTGTGTACCTGGGCCTGAGGGAGGGAGTCGATCCTGATCGGATGATAAGGGAGCTTGAAGCCGCTCAGAAAAACGGGATTGAGTTCGACGCCGAGAAACACGTGCAGAAATGGCCTGTGAAGAAACACGATCATTTCCTTATACCCGCCGGCACCGTACACTGCTCGGGAAAAGACAGTATGGTGCTTGAGATAAGCGCGACCCCCTACATATTTACCTTCAAGCTGTGGGACTGGGGAAGGCTCGGCATCGACGGGAGACCCCGTCCGATAAACATCGAGCACGGTAAGAACGTGATACGATGGGATCGTACGACAGCTTGGACGAAGGAAAATCTTGTTAACCGCATCGAAACGGTGTCGGAAGGAGAAGGCTGGATGGAGGAGCGGACGGGTCTGCACGAGTTGGAATTCATTGAGACCCGGCGACATTGGTTCAGCAGGCCGGTCCTTCACAATACTAACGGGAGCGTGAACGTCCTTAACCTCGTTGAAGGCGACGAAGCAGTCGTCGAAAGCCCCTCGGGGAAGTTCGCTCCTTTCGTCGTTCATTACGCCGAAACCTTCATAGTCCCGGCCTCAGTCGGAGATTATACAATTGGACCCCACGGCAAGAGCGAAGGAAAAAGGTGCGCGACCCTGAAGGCGTATGTTCGCGGCAGACCGTAGCGCAGGATAAACAAAAGAACGGACAGACACGATGAAAGAAAGAAATAGCGTATTTCTCATCCTCGCATCCGCGGTCGCCGCGCTCGGGGGGTTACTTTTTGGGTTCGACACGGCGGTAATATCCGGCACGACGCCGTTCATACAGCCGTACTTTCACCTCAACGACGTGGGGCTCGGCTGGACGGTTAGCAGCCTGCTCATAGGTTGCATCGTCGGAGTAACACTTTCGGGGAGGCCGGGCGACCTCTTCGGAAGAAGGAACACATTGCGTGTCGCGGCCCTTGTCTTTCTTGTTTCGGCGATCGGCTCCGCCCTTGCCGCGAAGTTGTGGATATTCGTGACTTTCAGGTTTTTCGGCGGCATCGCCGTCGGGACTGTCTCGATGCTTTCGCCGATGTACATCTCCGAGATCGCGCCGGGTCCGAGGCGTGGCGCGCTCGTTTCACTCAACCAGCTCGCGATAGTAATCGGGATACTGATCGCTTTCTTCTCGAACTATCTCCTCGTCGGCTCCGGTCCGGATAACTGGCGATGGATGCTGTCGGTAATGGGACTCCCCGCGCTGTTTTTCTTCATCTCCCTTTTGTTTGTTCCGGAGAGCCCGCGTTGGCTCGTACAGAAGGGGAAAACTACCGA
>JAJYGB010000213.1 GCA_021785235.1 Bacteroidota bacterium | reverse complement strand
GGACCGGTTGCAGGACATATCTTCGATCTCGGTAAAAGGAAGCGCGCTTACTTTAGGGCCGCTTCAAGGCTCTGAGAGTGCCGGACATATCCTTCGGCGTAACTACAGTTTGCTTCCAGCCCTCGAAATTTCTCCATCAACCCATGACTTTTTGGATATTCGCCTTGAATATCCTGGCTTACATGGGCGAAACACGCTGCGTGTTTCCGGTCGATCACCAAGCCGATGTCGGCATAGTTTGTCGGCGAAAAATTCTGCGACTGTACCCCGGTCATGACTTCGAAATAGTAAAGTGCTGACTTCTTCCCGAGGTTGAGCCAGGCATCGTAGACGAGAATCGAACAGACCCGGTGGTCGCGGTGGGAATCTATCGGCCAATGCGTGAAGAGAACATCCGGGTTCTCTCTCTCAATAAAATCATGCATTGCCGCGTAGCGAGCTTCGGTGACCTCGCAGCTTCCGTCAACCTGTCCCAGGAATTCCGCTCTTGCCTTTAATATCTCACACGCTCTGAGAGCTTCGCCTGTTCTGATACCGGCGGCCTCCGCGTGCGATTTACCCGGGATGCCGGCTTCTCCACGTGTAAGGTAGGCTGAGATCACTTCGTGTCCCTCATTCGTATATAACGACATCAGGCCGCCGCACCCGGTCTCAGGATCGTCGGGATGCGCCCCCACCACAACCACCTTCAGACTGTCTTCACGTCCGGTATTTTCTTCACCCGCCAATGAGTTCAAGCGCGGCACACCGAGCATGGTGCCCACAACGGAAGATCCGGAAATGCGTATCATTTCCCTTCGGGTAATGCTTCCCACGACCATGCCTCCTTGATTCTTAGGTCCCGACTGCCGCCTTTACTCTTTCGCCGAAGTGGCCCGCACCCTGAATGGGCCGCCGTTCAAGACGTTAAATGCATCGCCGGATAAAATCAAGCGTTATGCGGACGTGATGGCACCGGTACCGAGCAGAGGGCCATGACTTAAGGCGCGATCGGCCCTGAACTGCAGGGGTTTCAAAATGCCATTAAGGCCGACTTCATCTGAGACCGTACTTTTTGAAGTGAAGGTACGTCATGTATGCCAGCCCGCCAAGTTCGACCGAACCGATAATCGATTGCCAGATATGGTATTTCTCCTGGCTTCTCAACTCGAGTTTCCATGGAGATAGAAGATCCGATTTCGACTGCAGCATCCATGGACCGGGTCGGAATGGGCTTCCGGTTGGTTCGTAGAGAGAATATGCCGCGCCCTCGTAAAGGAGTTGAAAGGAAAGTGGAATGGGATGCCGCACGAAGGGTTCCTGCGACCAGTTATCGAAACCGGACGGGGGCCCGGGTGACGCGGTGAAAACAGGGGGAGACTCCCGGTAAAGGGGTGTCAGGGACAACGGCGGAAGAATTGCTGGTTCGGCGGAAACAGAATCTTGATGGTGGATAAGCGCGTGAGGCGGCGGATTATCCTGCGGAGCAAGCGTTTGCTGCTCCTGTCCTGCCGCAATGACAGTCAACGCCAGAAAGAAAAAGATCGTCCCGCCCGCTTTCAGCATTGTCAAATCCTCGCCTTTTATCGGATTGTTGAGCTTCGCTGTGAGAGATTTTAATCCTCAATTCCGAGAAAGTCAAACCTCACGCGGTGTGACTCTCGTTCGTTGATTGACGGAAGTGCAATGGGTATATTCTTCTGCGATGTCTAACTCCGGCAAACAAAACTCACGCGAGCTTTTCGAGGAGAGACTCAAAAAATCTCTCCGTGTGGACAATCGCTACTCCGTCCTCGATTTCAAGTTTGCCAACAATTACCTGTATATTCTCACCGACTCCATTTCAAACGCGATTCATATCTCGGATGTCTACCAGAAGAATCCGCCCGGTTTCAGGATCAAAGTCAAAATTCTGCCCGACAAAAGCGTCGGCACAAATGACAAAGGTATTTGCCATGTCGGTGCCGCGCCCGTGAGGAAGTCCGGCAATTCAACCGACGAGCAGGTTACCCAGGTGCTCTACGGAGAGACCTTCGACGTTTTGCAGGTCGAGGCAGGCTGGGTGAGGTGCAGGCTCCATGCCGACGGGTATATCGGCTGGGTATCGTCCGACCAGGTCACGCTTCTCGACGACGAGCGCTTCTATGATTTTCAATTCCTTCCGAAAGTCCACGCGGCAGTTAATGTGGCGGCAATCCATGAAAGACCTGCTCAAACCGCGCCGGTCATTCGGGAGGCGGTATACGGTGCTGCTTTGAGCGTAACCGGAAATCACGGAAGGTTTTTGGAGATAAGTCTTCCCGACGGTGGCACAGGCTGGGTTGAGAGGTCTCTGGTCAAAGAAATCATTCGTCCGAAGGAATTTTCCGTCGAGGGATTGCTCGAGACAGCGCACAGGTTCCAGGGAATTTCATACGTTTGGGGAGGGAGGAGCGCGAAGGGATTTGACTGTTCCGGATTTGTGCAGACCGTTTACGGGCTTAACGGCATCGACGTCCCCCGCGACGCGGATATGCAATTTTCGGCCGGGATCAAGTTGGGAAAAAACTTAAACAAACTGAGGGCGGGGGATTTGTTGTTTTTTTCGACAAATGGCTATAAAATTAGTCATGTTGCGATTTACATCGGGAAAAAGAAAGAGTTCATACATTCATCCGGCTTCGTACGGATCAACAGCTTTGACAGGAAAAGGAAGAATTTCAGCAGGAAACTATTATCAGCTTTTGTAGGCGCATGTAGAGTAATATGACGAAAGTGAGGTGGAGTCGTCTTCAGTTATCATGAATATGCATTTGAACGAGAAGATCACGACAGGATCTACGGAAAGGTATTACTTTTAAATCAGAACTACGAGCCGCTGACTATCTGCAGCTGGAAGAAAGCGGTCATCCTCTTATATCTTGGGAAAGCGGAATTAATCGAGCGTTACGACGGAAGGATTCTCCGCTCTGTGT
>JAJYGB010000065.1 GCA_021785235.1 Bacteroidota bacterium | reverse complement strand
CGATGATTCCCAGGATGTTCTCTATCTTCCTGATGGTTTTCACTTTCCGGGGTGCTCCTTGCGAAACTGGTCAAGCGCCGCTTCTACCTGATGCAGGAGGTCGGCCGAGTACAATTTCCCCACGAGCATCTGCCGTGCCTCTTCGCCGGTCTGGTAATAGTAAGCCAGTTCGCTTTTCGAGTGAGGGCGAGTAACGGTTATGCCTTCCCCCTCCATGGTCTTGATAGCCTTGACGTTGTCCTTCCGGCTCATTTCCGTCAGCTTCTTCATGTAAATCTGGCCGTTCTTGACAAGAATTTGCTGAAGGTCCGGCGGCATGGAATCGAAATATCTTCTGGAGATAAGAGCCGCCCCGGACGAATTCGCGAGAGGGATATCAAGCATATATTTCACTTTCGTGAACCATTGAAGTGCGATCATCGCCAGAGGTGGTGAGTAGACGCAATTGATCATACCGGTCTGGAGCGCCGAGTTGACGTCCATTACCGACAGCGGGATAGGAGAAAGATGAAGAACTTTGAACGACACTTCGGCGATCGGGTCTCCTTCCCACATCCACGCCTTGACGTTGTTCATGTCTTGCACGGAATAGATTGGCTTCTGAGTGAAGACGTAGACAAACCCGACTTCAGCCCACCCGAGGAACACGAAACCGCCCTGCTCGAACGCCTGGCTGAACTGGGGAGTAAATTTATCATAGATGTAATTGATCTCGGACGTATCGTGGAAGAGAAAAGGCGTGTCGAGAATCCGCTCTTCCGGCGCGATTTCGCCCATACCGACTCCGGTGAATCCGGCGGCCTGGTATTGTCCGATCCTGATCTTCCTGAGTACATCCTTCTCGTCGCCCGCGATCCCGCCCGCGTAGAACTTGAAGCCCAGCCTCCCGCCGCTCTCCTTTCGTACCGCCGCGTCATACTCCTTCATCACGTTCATCCACGTGCTTCCTTCCGGCGCGACAGTGGCAAACTTGATAGTGTACTGCTGCGCGCGGACGGACAATCCCGACAGCAGCAAAAACGACATCACGACAAATATCCTCTGTGGAATCTTAGACATGTTCAACCTTTCAGAAATAGTCGCTTTCATGTTTCAACAATTCATTGGCTTTTTGTTTCGCGATCTCATTGGCGAGATTCTCATCGGGAAGGAGGTTAGCCGGAGCATCGATCACTTTATTAAGGAGGGATTCAAATAACTCCTTGTTCTGAGTCATGACGGCGTATGATTGCGCGTAGTAGAAATACGCCATCAGGAATTTCCCGTCCGCGATCTGAATAGCCTTCTCAAAATGTTCCCTGGCCGCGGTGGTGTCGCCGCCGAACATAGCCGGGAGACTTCCCAGAATAGTCCCGAAGAACAGGTGCGCGCCGCCGTAGAAATACGAGGGATCGTGCTGAAGAACAAATTTCATCATTGCCTCCACCTTCGGGAGCTGGGCGAGCGCGTCGACGTTGTCACGATTGAGGTTCACGTAGTTCCCCCATGCGTTCGCGGTCCAGAAAACGGCCGGAACGTCGCTCTCGCCGAACTCGTCCAGAGCTTTCTGGAAATCCGTCAGGCCGCCGTTGAAATGTTCCTTGAAGTCACTGTTCTCGAATAGTATCCTGAGGCCGTAGTCCCGCGCGCGGAGGTAGAACAGATTGGCGCGCTCCCTTGAAGAATCTTGCACGAAGCCGAGGGCATAACTGGTGTATCCCTGAGCCCCCAGGAGAAGGAGCTTCTCATTATCCGGGGCTTCGATAATCAGACCGTCGAGAAGTTTCAGATCGGCCGGGATTGCCTGCGCGGCAATCTGAAGGTCCGTCTCTCTATTAAGGGCCTTGAAGCCGCCGTCGATAATGCCGCTTGTCGCGCCTATCGTAAGCTGTGTGAAGCTGCAGCCCTGAGCGGAAAAGAGCATGGCTGCCGAGAGCGCGGCCGATACAAGAATTTTCTTCGGACTGATCATTAATTATTCTCTCCGGTCGTTTACCGACGGCATGGAAAAGACTGCCGGCGGCTTCCCTTCAGATGGAAAGTATTTGGGACAGTTCAACGAGGCTGTTGTCGATGGCCTTTTTTTTCTCCCATGTATCGCGCATGGGGGTGAGAACCACCTTGTTGTTTATCTCGCCTGCCATAACGTTGAGCTCACCGTGCAGTAACCCTGCGACCGCAGCCGAACCTAACTTGGCGGCGAGCACCCTGTCGCGTGCAGTAGGGCTGCCGCCCCTTTGAATATGGCCAAGTACTGTGACGCGATAGTGCAGGTGGACGAACTCGCTCATCCTTCTGGCGAGGTCGACGGCGCCGCCGTTGAAACATCCTTCCGCGATGACCACGATGCTGCTTCGTTGCCTGCCGCCTGTGGTAAGCTTCTGGCGTATCGCCTCGAAGTTTTCCTCTATTTCGGGGATCGCGATATACTCTGCGCCGCCGGCGATACCGACGTCCAGGGCAATGAAGCCCGCGTCGCGCCCCATCACCTCCACGTAGAATACTCTGTCATGTGCATCCGCGGTATCGCGAATCTTGTCGATCGCTTCTACGGCGGTGTTTATTGCCGTGTCGTAGCCCACGGTGAAATCCGTACCGTACAGATCGTTATCGATGGTTCCCGGGACCCCGACCGTCGGGATCATATGTTCGTCGTAAAGGAGCGTCGCACCCTGGAAAGTCCCGTTGCCGCCGATGGCGACGAGGCCGTCGATACCCTGTGAACTCAGGTTGGCCGCCGCTTTTGCACGTCCCTCGCGGGTCATGAACTCCGCTGAACGGGCCGTTTTGAGGAGTGTACCTCCCCGCTGAATGATATTCGATACGGAACGAGGCCCCATGGGGACGAAGTCGCCTTTTATCATCCCGTTGTAGCCGTGTTGAATCCCAACCACTTCAATATTATGATAGACAGCAGTTCTTACAATCGCTCTTAAAGCCGCATTCATTCCCGGC
>JAJYGB010000416.1 GCA_021785235.1 Bacteroidota bacterium | reverse complement strand
ATCGGGAGGACTCCGTGCACGGGCCTGACCGAGGCGTCAAGCGCGAGCTCGCCGAGAACGATGAACTTACCGAGGTCGGTTTGATCTACCGCCCCGGAGGCGGCAAGTATGCCGACGGCAATCGGCAGATCGAACGCGCTTCCCTCTTTCCTGACGTCTGCCGGAGCAAGATTGATTACGATCTGGTGGCCGGGATATTTCAGGTTTGAATTTTTTATCGCGGTGAGAACACGCTCGCGGCTTTCCTTGACCGCATTGTCCGGCAATCCGACCATATACCAGGCGAACAGCCCGCCGCCGACATGCGTCTCGATTTCGACCATGAAGGCGTTGACGCCGTAAGTAGCCGCACTTAAAACATGCGAAAGCATCATGCCCCCCGACATTTGTTTTCGACCATTACAGGCACGCCGGACGCTATCCGCCGCTGTCTGCGCTATAGGTTAATCAAAGGTTCGGAGAAAGAAAAGAATCTTCGCCAGAATTCCACGTAATTGCCTCCAATTAGTTAAGGATTGGAGTTGAGCAGAAGGAACGCCGCTTTGAAGCTAAGGACCTCATCCCAAGAAGTCTGCCCAAAGACTCTCTGTGCCTCAGTGTCTCCGTGTTGAAATTGATGGAAGCGAATTGAATGTAGCCACAGAGACACGGAGAGGAGGTCTCTTTTCCGACAACCAGGGTCTGGAGAGAGCGATACCGGGAAGAAAATCACCCTTTCTCTATCTTTGCCCAGGTATCGCGGAGCGTCACGGTGCGGTTGAAGACAAGGTTGCCCGGCCTGGAATCGTCGTCGACACAATAGTAGCCGAGCCTCTCGAACTGGAAACGGTCCTGCGCCTTGGCCTTCGCCAACCCCGGCTCGACCTTGCAACCTTTCACTATTTCAAGCGAATTGGGATTCAGGGAGCCCTTCCAGTTTTCGCCGCCCGGATCGGGGACGTTGAAGAGTCTGTCGTAAACTCGAGCCTCGGCATCCACGGCATGCTGCGCCGATACCCAGTGTATCGTCCCCTTAACCTTCCTCTGGCTCGCGGGTGAACCGCTTTTCGTATCCGGATCATAGGTACATCTCAATTCCGTGATCGCGCCTGTCTTCGGATCCTTCACGACTCCGGTGCACTTGATGATGTACGCGTAGCGGAGCCTGACTTCCGCGCCAGGTGAAAGCCTGAAATATTTCTTCGGGGGGTCCTCACGGAAGTCATCCTGTTCGATGTAGAGCACTTTCGAGAACGGTATCTTGCGCGTTCCCATCGACTCGTCTTCCGGATTGTTAACCGCTTCGAGCTCTTCCACCTGTCCGTCGGGATAATTCTCGATCACGAGTTTGACCGGGTGAAGCACGGCCATGACGCGCTGTGCCCGTTTGTTCAGGTCGGCCCTGAGACAATCTTCCAGGACGGACACGTCTATCACGCTGTCGGCTTTCGAGACGCCGATACGGTCCGCGAATAGCCTGATCGACTCCGGTGTGTACCCGCGTCGGCGGAGTCCGGAAATGGTCGGCATGCGAGGATCGTTCCAGCCGTTGACGTGCCCTTCCTGGACGAGCTGGAGAAGCCTCCTCTTGCTCATCACCGTGTACGTGAGATTCAGCCGTGCGAACTCGATCTGTCGCGGATGGAAGATGCCGAGTTGTTCGACGAACCAGTTGTAAAGTGGCCGATGGTCTTCGAACTCGAGCGTGCAAATGGAGTGCGTAATTCCCTCTATCGAATCGGACTGACCGTGGGCCCAGTCGTACATTGGATATATACACCACTTGTCGCCGGTGCGGTGGTGCGTCGCGTGAAGTATCCGGTACATCACCGGGTCGCGCATGTTGATGTTCGGCGACGACATGTCCACCTTCGCCCGTAAAGTCTTCGAGCCGTCCGGGAACTCGCCCTTTCTCATCCTCTCGAAGAGGTCGAGGTTTTCTTCTATTGTCCTGTTCCGGAACGGACTGTCCTTTCCCGGCTCCGTCAGCGTTCCCCTGTGCTCTCTGATCTGGTCTGCGTTCAGATCGTCGACATATGCCTTTCCCTTCTTGATCAGGATAACCGCGTAATCGTATAGCTTCTCGAAGTAGTCGGATGCATAATACAACCTGTTCTCCCAATCGAATCCGAGCCAGCGTATGTCCTCCTGTATCGACTCGACATATTCAACATCTTCTTTTGTAGGGTTTGTGTCGTCGAACCTGAGATTCGCGAGTCCCTTGTAATCCTTCGCGGTGCCGAAATTCAAACAGATTGATTTCGCGTGGCCGATGTGGAGATAACCGTTCGGTTCGGGTGGAAAGCGCGTGTGAACAGTTTCGTATTTGCCGCTCTTCAGATCGTCGTCAATGATATCGCGTATGAAATTCCTTTTTTCGGGTGTCGCGCCCGCGGAATCCTCAGATGCCAATTTCTTATCTTCTTCCATGGATGTCACTTGATTCTTTCGATTGCCGAGTTGATTCTTCGTATCGTTTCTTCTTTTCCGATGATAGACACAATGTCAAACAGCCCAGGACCCTCGCCCATCCCGGAGACCGCAAGCCTCAGGGGGTGAATCAATTCACCGTTCCCGACGTTCAACGACTCTGCCGAACGGTGTAATGCTTCTTCATAATCCACCTTCTGAGGATCTGTCAGGTCCGAGAACGCTTTGCTCAGTTCTCTCAAATATTCTGCCGACTGCGGCTTCCATCTCTTTTTGATGACAGCCGGGTCGTACTCCTTCGGCGTGTTGAAGAAATACGGACTCTTCCGCGTAAAATCTTTTATGAAGCTGACACGCTCACGCATGGCTGTGATCACTTCGAGCAAATATCTGTCCGAGAATTTCGATGGATCTATCGACATTTTGGAGAGATGCGCCTTCAACATCGAAAGGACTTCTCCGTCGGATTGCCGACGCAAATGCTGGAAGTTCAGCCAGTTCAGTTTCTCGACGTTGAAGACGGCGC
>JAJYGB010000513.1 GCA_021785235.1 Bacteroidota bacterium | reverse complement strand
CGCCTTCGGGCTGCTGGAGGCAACCGGCGTGGTAAAATTTCTCTCCGAGCACCACATGGGATACAGGACTCCCTGGAAAATTGTGCCCATCGTACCGGCGGCTGTGGTTTTTGACTTTAACGTCGGAAGTGCGGATCGATTCCCGGATGAGGAGATGGGGTATGCCGCATGCGAGGCGGCGATGAAGAACGAGTTCAGAAATGGTTGCCACGGCGCCGGCACGGGTACGACCGTAGGAAAGTGGGCCGGACTCGAGAATGCTATGAAGTCAGGACAGGGGACAGGGCCAGTCGAATTCAAGGGTCTCAAAGTCGGCGCAATAGCCGTGGTGAACTCGGTCGGAGATATTGTAGACATGGATGGCCGGGTGATAGCCGGCGCTGTGAAGAACGGCAAGTTTCTGGCTCCAGGAAACGGAATAACAGAACGGCTTGCAGCCGCCCCTGTCCTCGGGACAAACACGACGCTCGTCGCCGTCGTAACCAACGCGAAGCTCTCCAAGGTTGAGCTGAACCGGGTGGCACAGCGGGGGCATGACGCACTGGCCAGAAAGATTGTGCCGGTCCATACCAGTTACGACGGAGACTCGGTATTCGCCGCTTCGTTCGACGAGATCGACGCCCCGTTGGATCTCGTTGCGGCTCTTGCCGTCGAGGCGATAGAGACGGCCATCGACGACGCCGTTAAATCTGCTGAGCCGCTTGGGGGACTCCCATCCTTTTCAAGTCTCAGACGCCAGTCGTAGATCATTTTTAGACCTTAGCCTTTCGCAATTTACTCTTAGGGTGCCTGGGAAGGCTGTTTCCGCAGGTTGAAACCAAGTCCACACAAATTTAAATTGTATCTACTAAGGAGTTTAAATGAGAATAGCATACCTGGACACGTTTGCGGGCATTGCAGGCGACATGGTACTCGGAGCGTTTGTTTCCGCCGGAATCAACCCGAACGCGATTAAATCTGAGATCGACAAGCTCGGGATCGGAAATGTAGAACTGAGGCTCAGGAAGTTGGTCAGGAGCGGTATAACCGCTACGAAGGTGGATGTGGTCGTGGCGGGTGAGGTTGAGAGTGTGAATGACCTCGGGTCGGACATTCATCATCATGCGAAGGAGCACCCACACGGCCACGAGCACCATGATGGCGAGCATGGAAGAAGCTATCTGGAAATAAAACATCTTATAGATTCTTCGCCGCTTTCTGACCGTGTTAAGGGAAATTCCCTCGAGATATTCAGGAGGATCGCGGAGGCAGAGGCGAAAATCCACGACACTACTGTGGACAAAATACATTTCCATGAAGTTGGGGCCGTCGATTCCATTGTGGACATAGTCGGAACCGCGATTTGCCTCGAGCTGTCCGGGATCGAGGCGGTATACACATCCCCCGTCCGCTTAGGCTCGAACGGTTACGTTGAGGCGAAACATGGTGTCCTTCCTGTGCCAGCCCCGGCAACGCTGGAAATACTGAAAGGCTATCCGACGGTATTCAACGACCTGCCGCATGAACTGACAACCCCGACCGGTGCCGCAATTGTCGCAGCTCTGTCGAAAGGGGTTCTTAACGACAGCCCGATTGAGATCGAGAAGATCGGATATGGTGCTGGCTCCCGTGATCTTGGCAGATTGCCCAACCTCCTTAGAGTAGTTATCGGAGAGCTGGGTTCGGCGACCGAAGAGGACCATGTCGTGCTGGTGGAAACTAACATGGACGATATCAACCCGCAATTGATACCGCACATATTAGAGAAGGTGATGGCCGCAGGCGCTACCGATGCTTTTGTCACGCCGATCCTAATGAAGAAGGGGAGACCGGGCTTTCTCCTGACAGTGTTGATGTCGGAAGTCCTCCTCGAGAAGATATCGCGTGTGATCTTTGCGCAGTCGACAACCCTGGGCTTGCGGATCCAGACGATCCAGCGGTCAAAGGTTCACAGGGAGATCAAGACCATCCGCACCAGTTTCGGCAACGTCGACGTGAAAGAGAGTGCCGTCGACGGCCGGATTAGAATCTCCGCGGAGTTCGAGGAATGCAAAAGGATTGCCGAACAAACAGGACTCCCGCTGGGTGAAGTAATGCAGAAGTTAAACGCGGAGCTGAACCGGACTTGAAGAGCAGGTTCTGCGACGTCGCCTTTCCGATACCCGTACACAGACAATTCACCTATGAAATTCCCGGCGCGCTTGTCGATGCCGTAAGAGTCGGGGTGAGAGCTGTCGCTCCTTTCAGGACGAGATCCCTGACGGGTGTCGTAGTGGGCCTCCGGGCCGAATCCGGGCTGTCGGAAGTGAAGCCGATCCAGGATGTCCTTGATGAGAGCCGGAAATTCTCCGGCGAGATTCTCAAGCTTACGCGTTGGATATCTGATTATTATCTCAGTTCGTGGGGTGAGGCACTCAAGACCGCGGGGCCGAGCGGAACGATGATAGAAAGCTCCCAATTTGTGAAACTCCTCCTTCCCGAAGCATCGGATGCAAACGAGGGACGTTCAGGGATAATCGAGGCCCTGAGAGGGAGTCGCGGGTTGAGCATGAAACAGCTGGCAAAGAAGGTGGGCTCATCCGGGCTCAGATATCATGTCGGTAAGCTCCAGGAGGCTGGCGTCATCGAAGTGTCCGACAGGCTCAATGATCCGCGTGTCTCGATAAGGTACGAAAGTTTCGTGCAGTTCGGCGATGAATATAAAGAACCCGGCAAGCTGAACGCCGTGTTGAATGAGCTTGACAAGCGCGCGACAAAGCAGTCGGAACTGCTCCTTAAAATGACACAGCTTCAGAGAGTCACGGAGGGCGGGGTCAGTGTGGTGCAGCTGCTCTCGCAGGCGAAGGCCGGGATGTCATCGCTTCTCGCGCTGGTGGAAAAGGGTATCGTCGAATTATATGACAGAGAAAGTTACCGCGAGGCAGAATACGGATATCATGAACCCGACAAGACATTCACTCTCA
>JAJYGB010000469.1 GCA_021785235.1 Bacteroidota bacterium | reverse complement strand
TAAACAAGGCTAGAGGTAGTGCAATTGCCCGTAGCCAGAATGGAGATCCCAAATGCCCAAGGTAGTCTCGATCGCAACGCAGGACGCACCGACAAGAGTCGGGCAGGAGGAAGTAAAGGAATTCGCGCGCGGAGTTTTTTCGAGCCGGCGGGACGATCTTGACCGCCTGATCGGCGTCTTCAACAACACTTCCATTCAGACACGGCACTTCACCGAAGAAAAGTCGTGGTACGGAAATGAACACGGGTTCGCTGAAAGGAACCGGCTCTACGTGGAAAGCGCTGTCCGAATGTCGGCGTCCTGCGCCGGGAAATGCCTGAGTGCAGCCGGAATAGGACCGAAGGATTTTGACCACGTCATCTTCATTTCGAGCACGGGCATCTCGACCCCGAGCATCGACGCGAGGCTCCACAACACACTCGGTTTCAGCCCACATGTCAGGCGAACCCCCATCTGGGGAGTCGGCTGCGCAGGCGGGGCTGTGGGCATGAGCCGGGCACTCGAGTACACGCTCGCAATGCCCGGACACGCGGTCCTGCTCATCGCCATCGAACTCTGCGGACTCACATTCCAGAAGGATGACTACAGCAAGAGCAACCTGATCGGCACTTCGCTTTTTTCTGATGGAGCTGCCGCCCTTCTCATCGCCGGGGACAAACATCCGCTGAGCCGGCGCAGGGGTATCGTCCTCCTCAACTCCCTGTCCACGATTTACGATTCCTCCCTCGAAGTCATGGGGTGGGAAGTGAAGGACAGCGGACTGAAGGTGATCTTCAGCAAGGACATCCCTACTATCGTGCGCGGCAGTGTCAGGCAAAACATAGAAGAGATCGCGTCGGCCAACGGACTGAGCCTGCCTGACATCAAGCACTACGTAATTCATCCGGGCGGACCGAAGGTGATCGATGCTTACGAGGAAGCGCTGGGGTTGCAAAACGATGAGCTCCGGTTTACGCGGAAGGTCATGAGCGAGCACGGCAACATGTCTTCCCCGACAGTCCTGTATGTGCTCAAAGAATTTCTTGAGACGAACGACTACGGCCCCAATGAGTTCGGTCTTATCTCAGCTCTCGGACCGGGGTTCAGTTCGGAGTTAATCCTATTCAGAACCGAATGAACCCGCTGTATATATTTCTCTTGTTCCTGTCGATCCAGAGGATCATCGAGCTTGTTATCGCCAGGCGTCACGAGAGAACGCTACTGAAGCTCGGCGCGGTACAAATCGATGCAACCGGCTACCGCATGATCGTCGCCATGCATGCATCATTCTTCGTGTCGATAGTATTGGAAAGTCTGGCGATGAAGCGCTCCCCAAGCCCCTACTGGATTGTCCTGCTCGCGATCTTTGTCGCGGCCCAGCTCCTTCGATACTGGGCGATCGCCTCACTGGGTGTGTACTGGAATACAAAAATAATAGTAACACCGAATCATCCGCCGATAAAGAGGGGACCGTACAAATACATTCGGCATCCCAACTATGCCGCGGTCATTATAGAAATCGCAATTATTCCACTCATCTTCTCCTGCTACATAACCGCGGTGCTTTTCACATTCACCAACGCACTTCTGCTCCGGAGAAGGATAAGAATCGAGACAATCGCTCTCGGAATGGCTCACAAGGAGAACGGATAAAAAAAGCCGGACGGGATTACCATTTAATACATTTTATGACACACCTTTTTTCGTCCGTCCGGCGTTTAAAATCTCAACACCAGCGGGCTGCAGTCAGTTCAGGTTCCGGGAATTAGAAGAGAGACTCAATTTCCGGCGGATACCAGACTCGATTGCCTTCAACTATGGCAAACGAGGTCATCCTGTGGGGGGTGGCTTTCCCGGATCCCATTATGTGCAAGACCTGTATTCCCCGTGCTGATAACGCATCTGCAACGAGTGAACGGTGGCATCGCCATGGGACAGCTTCAGCGCACATAACGGCAAGCCTGGTTTCGGCCGCTGCCGCCATCAGTTGCGTCAACGCCTCTTCAAATTCCCCGGTCTGCATGTAATCCGCGAAGCCACGGAAGCTTTCGTTGCGCCACCCAAGGTTCGGAGAGTCTTTTCTGGCGTGGCGCAGTCCGCCGAGTGACGGCATGTGCGTGTAATCCAGTCCCGCTGCCCGCAGCGAGTTTGCCAGGGACTCCTTCCCGAATTGAGGATTATGCCGGGAATTCGGTATTGTGCGGATGTCAACCAGAAGTTGAATCCGGTTTTCATGAAGCAGGGATATGAAATCCCCGATAGAACGTGTAGAGTGGCCGACGGTAAAAATCACTTCGCTCAATTGAGACTCAGCCACGGCATTTCCTTCCGAAGCATTGCAACTCTCTGTGTTCCAATGGGTTGGATGAACCCTTAACGGGGACACTTTTCTATATGGCCCATTTATATTATCTTAAGCAAGCGTAAATAAGTTCCCCCGAAGGAGTCCTTCGGACGTAGCACCTTGGCGCTCAGGTGCTGTCGCACCCCGGCGCGTTGTCGCAAAGCAAATCCCCGATTTGCGGGACATACTCACCGCGGTGAAATCACCCGACTGCCATTCAGATCTTATGGAGAAGAGTTTTTGAAATGAGAGACTATAAACTGAGAAACATTGCCATAATCGCCCACGTTGACCATGGAAAGACAACGCTGGTTGACCACATGCTCAAACAAACCGGCACTTTTCGGGATAACCAGAACATGGGGACCCGCATACTCGATTCGAACGATCTCGAGCGCGAAAAAGGAATAACCATACTCGCAAAGAACGTGTCGGTGAGGTACAAGGACGTCAAGATAAACATCGTCGACACCCCCGGACATTCCGATTTCGGCGGCGAAGTCGAGCGAACACTGATGATGGTCGACGGTGTTCTTCTTCTGGTTGATGCCGCCGAAGGACCCCTGCCACAGACTAAGTTCGTCCTTCGTAAAGCACTCGAGCTGAATCTCAAACCGATCGTCGTCATCAA
>JAJYGB010000614.1 GCA_021785235.1 Bacteroidota bacterium | reverse complement strand
ACTTCTCGCACAGGAGACACGTCGCCATCGGGAAATTGGACTGCAAAAACTGTCACGGAGATATGGCGGCATTGAATTCACCGCCCAAGACACAATTCCTGCAGATAAAGATGCAGAACTGCTGGGATTGCCACGAGAAGCATCATGTCACCACAGATTGCTCGCATTGTCACAGATGAAGAAATTCGAAACCCTATGGTTAACCTTGCGAAGGTTCAGGACCTTCGCGAAGTTTCTTAACGCTCACGGAGAAATCCTTTCATGGAAATAAATAGACGAGACTTTGTAAAACTTCTGGGAGGGTCGCTGATCGGTTTCACGGTCGGCGGAGTTGGGGAGGCTCTTCTCAAGATTCCCAATGCCGTGATCCCGCTCCTCTATAAGGGGCCCCGAATCGAAACCTGGAAGATGACAACCTGCACTAAATGTCCCGGCGGGTGCGGGCTCCGCGTTCGGATGATAGATAGCCTTCCGGTTCAGGCTTTCGGCAACCCACTGTCGCCGGTAAACTTGGGAGGAATTTGTCCGATGGGCCTGACGTCCATCGAGAGCCTTTATCATCCAGATCGGCTCACCTCTCCGATGAAGAAGGTAAATGGGAAGCTTCAGGAAATATCTTACGTGGAAGCTTACAGGATGCTGTCGAACGCCCTTCTCAAAAACGGAAAAGGAACGGCGGCATTTGTCGCTCAAACTGAATCGACGTTGATGGCGAACCTGATTAGGGAATTGATGGCGGGTGTGAATTCCGATAAGGTGGCGATCGATAATTTCGCCGCCAATTCAAAGCTGCCGTATGCCGCCGCCGCAAATGATCACCCCGACTTCATCGATTTCGGAGCTTGCGACTTCATCATCAATTTCGGCTCGCAACTCACTGAGACTTCGGAGAGCCCGACCCACTTTTCGCGCGCGATCATCGAATTCAAAGCGAAGCGTAATGAATTTGTCTCTTTTTCTCCCAGGTTGACTCCAAGCGCGTATAAGGCCAATCTCTGGGTCCCCGTCCTGCCGGAGTATTACGAAGATGTGGCTCTCGGCCTCGCTTACGTAATCCTGACCGACGGCACGTACGACAAGGATTTTGTCAGGAGGGAGTTCGGGGACTTTGATGGGTTTAGGAAACTTGTCATGGAAGATTACAACCCGGCAGCCGTGGAGAGCAGAACGGGAGTTGCGTCGAAGGACATCATCGCGACTGCCAGGAAATTTGCCAATGCCTCGGCCCCGGTCGCTTATTTCGACGAAGCCATCCTCCAGAGTTCGAATGGGACGAGAAACGGTTACGCGGTCATCGCCTTGAACGCCCTCAAGGGATTTGCCGGATACGGTAAGCTTAAGGAACAGGAGCTTCCGAAGTTCGCGGAAGAGAAGAATGGAGCCGGTTCCAAACAAGCCTGGAACAGGAACATGCTTGCCGGCGACAAAGACGTGAAGTTGTTGATGATTTACCGGAGTAACTTCCTGTTTAACTCGCCGAACTCGGAGACCCTTCGAAAGGCAATATCCGAAATCCCAATGGTCGTGAGCTTCTCGCCGTTCATAGACGAGACCAGCGAGCTGGCGGATCTGGTCATCCCCGACCACGACGACCTTGAAAAGCTTGACGCGTTCACCTCGACGGTTACCGGCAGCCCCGTCATAAGCATGCAGCAGCCTGTCGTTAAGCCGTTTTATTCAACGGCACACACGGGCGACGTCCTAGTGTCTCTCATCGGCGAATTGAAGCTGTCGAAGAAATGGCAAAACAAGAACTACGAAGATTATCTCCAGTCGTACCTGAAACCCGTTTACAAGCATGGGAAGGGAATGCTGATGAACCAGGAGAAGCCGACGGCGTTGGAGAAGAGTCTGCACCAGTCAGGGTGGCAGATGGTTTCTTACTCGAGCTTCGACGAATTCTGGGAGCAGATGCTGAAGTACGGCGGCTGGTGGGATCCATTTCCGAAGACTTCGGCGTTCAAGCCGACGCTTTCGCTGACAAAAGAACAGCTGGTCGTGAAGGCCGCACCTCAATCACCTGGTTCCGGTTCGACCGGAGATTCCCTCAGGCTGAATGTGTTTGCCAAGAATCTCGATTACAAGGGAAGTATGCTGCGCAACCCGGTATTGACGGAGCAGTTCGGAGTTGAGCGCGATGTCTATTACGCGACTTGGATAGAAATTAATCCCGCGACCGCAAAGAGACTGTCAGTCGGGGACAGGACGAGGGTTAAAGTGAAGACCGCCAAAGGATCGTTCGAGGCGGTTGCCATTTACAATCCCGCGGTAATGCCGACGAATGTCGATGTCCCTTTCGGACTAGGTCATACAGCCTCCGGCAAGACTTACGGCGTCAACCCATTGTCATATTCCGACGCGGTGTTTGACGAAGCAACGGGGACACCTTCCTTCTCAGAGACAACAGTGAAGATCGGATAATCACATGAGCGCGTCCGGCACTGAACTCTCACTGACCGATTCGATACAGGAGTAATTATGCCAAAATATGGAATGGTAATAGATTTGAACAAATGCACATCCTGCCAGGCGTGCGTAACCGCCTGCAAGGTGGAGAACAACGTCCAGATTGTCTCTCAGGAAGACGCGGAAAATGGCAGGGCTATGTTCTGGATGAAGATGCTCACGATGGAATTCGACGGCGACTATCCCAATATCAGGCCCAAGACTCTCCCGAGAAACTGCATGCAGTGCGACGAACCATCCTGCATAAAAGTGTGCCCCGTCAGGGCGACATACAAGAGAAATGATGGAATTGTCGCCCAGATCTATCCGCAGTGCATCGGATGCCGGTACTGCATGGCCAACTGCCCCTATACTGTGAAAGTGTTCAACTGGGACAGGCAAGAGCAGCCGAAAGAGGTGGAGAAGTGCGACAACCCGGACGTATCGGTTCGCCCGAAAGGTGTCGTCGAGAAGTGTACGTTCTGCGTCCACAGACTGCAGATCGCTTCCGAGAAG
>JAJYGB010000434.1 GCA_021785235.1 Bacteroidota bacterium | reverse complement strand
CGTTCCTTTGCCCCCGACACTTTTTATCTTGAATTCACCGTTCAACGCTATGACCCTTTCCCTGATTCCGAGAATACCCGTCGAGGTAGGATCTTTCTTCTTATCTTCCGCCATCCCTTTGCCATCGTCTGCGATCTCCACAACCATGTTACCATCCACCACTTGGAGTGAGATAGTGACGCTGGTGGCCTCGGAATGCTTTGCAACATTAGTTAGAGCTTCCTGAAGGATGCGGAACACGGCAGTAGAACCGCTTTGTTTTAACTCGACGTCATGCTGCAATCTGGTAATCCTGCAACGGATGCCGGTGCGATTTTCAAACTCCAATGCCTGCCATTGAATCGCAGTAAGAAGTCCCAGCTCATCAAGGACTGCCGGCCGCAATTCCGTGATGATTCGTCTGGCCGAACGAATGGTCTTTTCGACAAGCTCAGATATGGAATTGATTTTCCCGAAGACAGATACCCTGCCGACCGGATCGGTCACAATTTTCGAAACCATCCGTTGCAGTAAAGACAGATCCATGTGCAAAGCAGTGAGCATTTGTCCGAATTCATCGTGAAGTTCTCTAGCTATCTTTGTCCTCTCCTCCTCCCTTACTTCCTGCAGCCTAGAAGCAAGCGACCTCAACTGCCTTTCACTATCTTTCATCTGCTGCTCTATCATTTGAGGTCCCGAAAGGTCATGGAGGACTACGAAAATCCCCCGCTCCGCCCCCGACTCATCGGTCAGCTTCCATAGATTAATGGCCGCGCGGAACCTGGCGTTCCCCTTCCGCAGACATACGCCCTCAAACTCCGTCATCCCATCGCCCCCACTCGATAAGAGAAGAGAGGATAGGGTCTTCTTTGTCGCCTCATCCGGGAAAAATTCAGTTACCGCGTGTCCCACGAACTCCCCCTCATCGTATTTCAACAGTCTGAGGATACTTCCGTTCCAGTTTGCAATGTACCCCTTGCTGTCGATCATGAAAACCGCAAATTCCTTTGCAGTCTCGGAAATTAGTCCAACATTTGTCATGTCACCTTGCATTTCAATCATATTACGGCCTTTGTCGTCGCTTCAATTTTAGACGGTCGTCCAGTCTGCCGCCTGCTCCGACGGTCACCCGCGGCGCGAGAGACAATGAGAGATGCGGGACTCGACCGCCAAGTTCCGGCCTGGCAAAAAGAGAAAGTAACAAATCGTCAAAGCCATTTTACTATTCTGACTACCGATCCTTCCATTCTGGTAGATTTTACTTCAAACTCATCGGCAAAATGCCTGCTTGCGAGAAGGAGTAGCCTTTCGTCCGTCGAGAACTGATTTCGGCGGACCGGTGCCTTCAACATATCAAATTCAGGCTCATCGCGTTTTCGGGATGGCGACTGAAGCACGCTGATGCAAATCCCTTTCTTCCCGGCTCGCTGCACCGACTGGATCACGATGTTCCCGGTACATTCCAGCGCTATCGCCTTTCTCGCAAGCTCGGACACCACGGTCGAGAGAAGAGTTACGTCGCTCGGATGAAATCCGACTTCCTCTGCGAGCCATTTGCATCTCTGTCGCGCGTTTACCACATCCAAACCTGAATTTATGAAAACTGAGATTTCTCCATTTACCAATTCCTTTCCCTCCTAAACGCGACCAACTCGCTTTTACTCTCCTATTAACCCTCAGCAGAATTCCAAAACGTGATTTTCACAGCATAACCTCACTCCACCGTGACACTCTTCGCGAGGTTTCTCGGTTTGTCAACGTCACACCCTCGAAGAAGAGCGATATGATACGCGAGCAATTGAAGAGGGATGACGGAAAGGACGGGGTTAAGCGAATCGATCGTCTTGGGAATCGGGATTATGTATTCCGCCATCTTGTTAACGCGAGGGTCATCGTGGTCTACTATCGCGATGACTCTTCCCCCTCGTGCTTTTATTTCCTCCATATTGCCGACTACTTTTCCATAGGTCTCGTCGCGCGGCGCAAGGAATACTACCGGCATTTCACTGTCAACTAGAGCGATCGGCCCATGTTTCATTTCGGCCGCGGGATATCCCTCGGCATGTATGTACGAAATCTCCTTCAACTTTAACGCGCCTTCAAGCGCAACAGGGAAGTTGTATCCCCTTCCCAGGTAAAGAAAATTCCTCGACTCATAAAAAGCTTCCGCAACCTCCCTGATGAAAGGATCAAGCTGCAATGCCTCCGACATAAGCCCCGGCAATTTTCGCAGCTCTGCGGAGATGGTTTTCAGATCCTCGGATTCGGGGTTAAGGCCGCGTGTGACCGCGATCGTTAGCATACTAAGCGCCACAAGTTGGCACGTGAATGCCTTCGTGGAAGCGACTCCGATCTCAGGGCCCGCGTGAATATAAATGCCCGCCTTGCTTTCGCGGGCGATGCTGCTTCCGACGACATTGCAAACCGCGAGGCAGGTGGCACCCTTCGCATTAGCCATCCGAAGCGCGGCAAGAGTATCCGCCGTCTCGCCGCTCTGAGAAATCGCCACCACCACATCGCTATTGTCGACGACAGGGTCGCGATATCTGAATTCGGACGCGTACTCGACTTCAACCGGAATTTTCGCGTATCTCTCAAGGAGGTATTTGCCGTAAAGGGCTGAGTGCCAAGACGTTCCGCATCCCGTGAGTATTATTCTCCTCGCCGACAATATTTTCGGCATGAGGTTCAGAAGTCCGCCCAATTTAACGCTGTCGTCATCCGTAGAGATTCTTCCTCGCATTACGTTTCCTAATGCTTCAGGCTGTTCGAAAATCTCCTTCTGCATGAAATGTTCGTAATTGCCTTTCCGTATATCGTCGGACACGAGAGTCAGCTGCTCCGACTGGCGGACTACCTCACGGTTCTCAAGGGTTCTGAGATCAATCCCCTCTTTCGAGATAAAAGCGATCTCTCCGTCAGAGAGGTGTATCACTTCCGAAGAGTAAGGAACAAGCGCCGCCTGATCTGATCCCACCATAAA
>JAJYGB010000018.1 GCA_021785235.1 Bacteroidota bacterium | reverse complement strand
ATCTAGGTATGCCGAGACCTTTCTGCAGATCTTCTTCGTTGCCGACCATAACATCGACGTTCTCTGCGATGCGCGCGATCACCTCGACCGCCTTCTTCTGCCCGCCCCAGATGTTCCAGAGTTTCTCGCGGAAGTTGAGATCGAAGCTGACTATCGCTCCGGCTTTCTTTGCAGCCTTCATCCCTTCGATTATGAGTTCGCCGGTTGACTCGGAAAGGGCGGCGAAGATTCCGCCGCTGTGGAACCAGCGGACCCCGCCTGCAAAGACGGCGTTCCAGTCGAAATCACCCGGCCTTAGCTGGGCCGCGGCCTCGTTGGCGCGGTTGTAAAACACGACGGGCGGTCTGATGCCGTGTCCCGTGTCGCTGTATACGGTCGCCATGTTCGGGCCGTTGACACCGTTATGCTTGAAACGTTTGTAAAACGGTTTGACACCCATGGCTTTAACCCGCTCTGCGATCAAATCGCCGATCGGGTAATCGACCATAGCCGACACGATGCCGGTATTAAGCTGAAAGCAATCAGCCAGGTTTGCAGCTACATTGAACTCTCCGCCGCTGACGTGAATCCTGCACTCTGTCGCCTTCCGGAAGGGTATTATGCCCGGATCGAGCCTATGCACGAGTGCGCCGAGAGACACGAAGTCCAGCGCGCCTTTTTGCGGTACAATAAGATCATTGCTCATATCAAATCCCTGTTTATTGTTTTGTAGTCATGTTCTACAACACTTCTTAAGAAAACCTGAACCCTAAATGCTAGACTCTAAACAAATCCAAAACTCAAAAAGGCCCATGCATTCAGCGAAGGGCATTGGTGGATAGACGACACATCCGTTTCACAATCAAAGAAATTGGACATTCGAATTTGTTAAGGATTTAGAGTTTAGTGGTTCGAGTGTTCATCCTTCATGCCAGGTACGTCGATAAAGCCGTTTCTCCGCCTCGTCCGGTCCAGTTCGTATGGAAAAATTCTCCGCGCGGCTTATCGACGCGCTCGTACTGGTGCGCCCCGAAGTAATCTCGCTGCGCCTGCAACAGGTTCGCCGGAAGTCGCGAGTTCCGGTAGCCGTCGAAATAGTTGAGCGCCGTCGAGAACGCCGGGACCCAAATCCCGTTCATCACCGCGGTCGAGACGACTCTTCGCCAGCCGTCCTGCGACCGCTCGATCTTCTCTTTGAAGAAGGGATCGAGCAACAGATTGCTGAGATTCGGGGTTTTGTCGAACGCTTCCTTTATCTTCCCGAGGAATATGCTCCGGATAATGCAGCCGCCTCTCCAGAGAAGCGCAATCCCGCCGTAGTTCAGGCTCCACTTGTATTCTTCTGCGGCGGCGCGAAGCAGCGTGAAACCCTGCGCGTACGAAACCAGCTTTGATGCGTACAGCGCCATTTCCAGGTCGGCCAGGAACGCCGCTTTGTCGCCTTTGAACGACGGTTTCGGCCCACACAGCACCTTCGATGCCTCGACTCGCTCTTCCTTCATGGCCGAAAGGCACCGCCCGTAGACCGCTTCGCTTATCAGTGTAAGCGGAATACCAAGATCCAGAGAGGTCTCACTCGTCCATTTACCCGTTCCCTTCTGACCTGCGGTGTCGAGTATCTTATCGACGAGCGGCTTCCCGTCGGTGTCTTTGTATGCAAGTATGTCTCTTGTTATCTCGATCAGGTAGCTGTTTAAATCACCGGTATTCCATTTCTTGAAAACCTCGTGAATTTCTCCGGCATTCATGCCGAGGAGTTCCTTCATTGTCTGATACGCCTCTGTGATGAGCTGCATGTCGCCATATTCTATTCCGTTATGGACCATCTTCACGAAGTGTCCTGCTCCGTCGCTGCCGACCCAGTCGCAGCATGGCGTGCCGTCCTCGACTTTCGCTGCGATCGACTGGAATATCGGTTTCACATGAGGCCACGCGTTCGGAGAGCCGCCGGGCATTATCGAAGGTCCCCTCAACGCGCCCTCTTCTCCGCCGGAAACTCCTGTGCCGATATAAAGCAAGCCTTTGCTTTCAAGGTACCTGGTCCTGCGAATCGTATCCGGGAAATGCGAATTCCCGCCGTCTATTATTATATCTCCTTTTTCCAGGTGAGGAATCAGAAGCTCGATGAACTCGTCGACCGGCTTCCCGGCCTTGACCATCAGCATAATCTTCCGCGGCGTCCTAAGCGATAAGACAAGCTCTTCGATGCTGTGCGCCCCGACAACGTTCTTTCCCTTCGCACGACCTTCCACAAAGCGGGTCACCTTCTCGACCGTGCGATTGAACACCGCGACGGTGAAGCCCCTGCTTTCCATGTTCAGCACAAGATTTTCGCCCATAACCGCCAACCCGATCAACCCGATATCTGCTTTCTGTGACATGCTGCCTTTCCTTTTGAATTAATAATTAAGAGTCGTCTTCTTGCCGAACCCGAATATGTTATGCCGCTCAGAAGCGACAAGGGAATAACACGGATAAGACAAATCTCCATCAGTCTTTTCCAAAGACACGAATTGCAATTCCGATGTCCTCTTGATGCTCGGCATCAGTACTTGGACCGTCATTTCATCCGCTATATTCGTGTTCTTTTATTCCACCGAACTTCGAATTAATCCGATCTATTTGAAACGATCCTTATGTGCCCATAGTCCAAGGGCGGGATTTGAAATGTAAAAGACCTCTTCGCCGCCGGGCATTTTGTTCATGCCGTCCCTGAGTTTCTTCGGATCGTACCGTCTCATCATCTCATTGATGTCGGCGTAACCGAGATTTACACTTTCAATCTCTTCTTTTGACAGGTGACCGGGACAGTATGTGATCGAAAACCGGTCTTCCGAAGAACCATGTATCAAATGGGCTGCAGCGCCAAGGCTATTCTTCAAATCGTCATTCTTTCTTACGTAGTCCAGAACTTTCGGCGTCCCCACGTAACCGTACTTCCTGATTATGACATCGTTGCCTGCATCCTCTCCGAATTCCTTCAGCCCG
>JAJYGB010000341.1 GCA_021785235.1 Bacteroidota bacterium | reverse complement strand
GACATACCGATAATGCTGGTGGAAGATGCGGCGCAAACGGGAGCGAAGAAGGATTGATGGGGCGATGGATTACTGGATTGATGGGTGCGGCCAACCAGCACCTCTGTTAGTCTGAAGGCCGCTTTCCAGTGTCCATTTTCCTTTCAGTAGAATGGGTTGGCTCAGCACTCTTTCCCATGACCCAGCCTGAAGTAAGGTGGCCGCAGAGCAAGTCCAGGAAAGGAAGGGTATGCTATGGATTTCACGAAACGCCGAAACGTGAACCGCGGTTACATGAAGCTTGATGTATGGAACAGAGCAATCGACCTCTTCAAACTAACGAAGGATCTAATTGGCAACACGAATCACATTGATATCAGATTGAGGTCACAAATCCTGGGGGCCGTTCAGTCTGTGTCTGCAAACATCGCGGAAGGCTATTGCAGAAGATCCCTGAAAGAGTACATACAGTTCCTTCACATCGCATTGGGTTCGTCGGGAGAAGCTTTTACGAGGATGATCGGACTGAAACACTCGGGTCAGCTCTCCAACGACCTATTTGAGAAGTTTGATATCTTACATTACGAGACTGAAAACAAGCTCATCTCGCTAGTGAAATCGCTTCAGAAAAAGAGGGCTTCGGAGAATTGGAATGACCAGCTTGCAGACATCCAAACATGGCGGGGACGCGAGTGAGACCAGAATTACATTTCCACTCTCTGTTAATCCCGACAGAGTCCCTCGGACATCAATCCAGTACCTCAATAATCCATCAATCCAATTCCTCCAAGACACAACCGTTGCCTCTGAATTCTTCCCGAAATGTTAGATAAGCTAAAGACCCTCGGAGCCGACACGGCCGTTTACGGCGTCAGCGCGATCGTCGGGCGATTTCTCAATTTCCTTCTCGTCCCGTTCTATACGAACGTGCTCGCCACATCGCAGTACGGCGTCGTCGCGACGGTCTATTCATACATCGCCTTCATGAACATTCTGTATTTGTATGGAATGGAGTCGGCGTATTTCAAATATGCTTCGACGAAGGAAATAGGCAACGACAAGGAAATATTCTCGACCCCTTTCATTTCGGTTCTCATCACTTCCCTGCTCCTATCCGGGTTCATATTCTTTGAAAGCGTCAGGCTCGCTCCGATAGTCGAGGTGCCATTGCAGTTCGCCGACACGATTAAGTACTCGGCGCTTATAATGTTCTTCGACTCGATAGGAGTGATACCGTTCGCGGTGCTCAGACTCGAGAGAAAGGTCAAGACATTCGCCGCGATCAAGGTCATAAATATAGTCATCAACGTCGCCGCGAACGTCATCCTCCTCCTTGTATTTCACATGGGAGTCGAGGGAATATTCATAAGCGGCGTTATTGCCTCGGCTGCGTCGATAATACTCCTGTTGCCGACCATCTTCAGGAAAATCGGACTTCATTTCAGGAAAGACCTCTACAAGGTGCTTCTCAGATTCGGACTTCCCTACGTGCCGGCGGGCCTGGCCGCGATGATGGTACAGGTTATCGACCGCCCGATACTACTTGCCCTGACTAACGAGAGCACGGTCGGCATATACCAGGCCAACTACAGGCTCGGAATTTTCATGATGCTTGTTGTCTCGATGTTCGACTATGCTTGGCGGCCATTCTTCCTTACGCACGCCTCCGACAAGAACGCGAAGGAAATGTACTCGAAGATCCTGACGTATTTCGTCCTCTTAGGGTCCATCATAGTTTTACTCGTCTCGCTTTATGTGGACGACATCGTCAAGATCAGGGTATTCCACAGGTTCATAATAAACCCTGCGTACTGGTCGGGGCTTGGGATAGTCCCTGTCGTCCTGATAGGATACCTGTTCAACGGGATGTATGTCAATTTCATGGCGGGAATATACATCGAAAAGAAGACATCGCACCTTCCGTACATAACCGGCATCGGCGCGGCGGTAAATGTCGTCGCCAACCTTCTCATGATTCCGAAATACGGGATGCTCGGCGCCGCGTGGGCGACGCTCTTAGCATACGCAGCAATGGCTCTAGTACTCTATCTCGTGGCGCACAGATTCTATCCGGTTCAATATGAGTATGCGAGGCTTCTGAAAATTGGTATCGCACTCATTGTCGTCGTCCTCGCACATGCATTCAGACACGTTATCTTCCCCGGACTCGGCGAGCAGCTGTTTAAATTCGCCGCATTACTGTCGTTCTTCATCATGCTGTTCCTCTTCAGGTTCCCGACGAAAGAGGAGTTGAATTTCGTGCGACAGAAATAGGCTGCCGCTAAGAGTCAATTTTCACACATTTGCCTATCAGAACGGAAAATCTTCTCCTCCCGTAACAGGCACAGCAGGCTTCTTTACCTTATCAACCTCCGGCTTCTTCGCCTTAAGATGAACCGGATTTGATACCACCGTAATCGCCTTCTTCGGAGTAACGGGACACGCGTGCTCGCACGCGCCGCACCCTATGCACAATTCATTGTCGATCTCAGGAAGGAGCAGTCCGTTCTCGTACGGCACAGTATGCACCGCCTTCGTCGGACAATGTTCCGAGCAGGCTGCGCAGTCCTTCTTCTTCGACACGACTACGCAGTCGTCCTTATTGAAAGTCGACTTCCCTATCTGTACCAGCTTCTTTGTCTGCATGTCAAGCGGCGTAATCGCCCCCGTCGGGCAGACTTCTCCGCAGATGACGCAGTCGTAGTTACAGTAGTTGACCGAGTAATCCATCTTCGGCTGGAACATGCCTGCCAGTCCGTACTCCATGAAGCTCGGCCTGAGCACGCCGGTCGGACAAGATGTGACGCAAAGATGGCAAGCGGTGCAAACGCTCGTGAAGTGCCTGATGCCGAGCGAGCCCGGCGGAGTAATCGGTTTTGTCCCGCCCGAAAGCACGCTTCCCCCCTGTACGAGCCCCGGAGCAACAAGGAGGGTCGCCGCCGGAACAGTCACGTTCCTGAAGAAATCCCTTCTTCCTTGACTGAATTCCA
>JAJYGB010000374.1 GCA_021785235.1 Bacteroidota bacterium | reverse complement strand
ATGAGCGCTGCGGCAATCGTTAAATGTCTCATGAACCAGCTCCTTTTGGGATGTTAGTGTTCCACCGGTCCTGCACGACTCTTAGCGACTCGCTGCGGCCGGGGAACATGTTCGTGTCATCGAATCCAGATATTTTGACAGAATAATGGCCCCGGGGTCGGATAGAATTGTCAAGGAACTGTCAGCGCTTTTTAAGAGTTTTATCTTGGCCTGACTTCCGAACGACGGACCCCCGTCAAACACGGCTGCGTATTGGGCCGGATCGTCCGTCGCGAGCGCGGTCATATTTTCGACGCCTCCCAAGCCGCTGTCGGTCGAGACGAAGACGCCGGGGACACTTTGGGGAATTGCATTCGACGCTGAGATCTGGAGGATGAAGCGACGGTTTCAAAAAAAGAGGCGACGCCATCGCATCGCCTCTCGCAAACCCGCAACTTCTGACGAGGATTCTACTTCAACAGAATCATCTTCATAATCCTTGTGTAGTCTCCAGCCCGCAACCTGTAAAAATACACTCCGCTCGGCAGACGACTTCCGTCGAATGTGATCCAATGGCTTCCCGCGCCCTGCCTCTCATTCACAAGGGTTTCCACCGCCCTGCCGAGTATGTCATAGACTCTCACACTCACTTCGCTTGCCGATGAAAGCTGATAGCTGATGACCGTTGTCGGGTTGAACGGATTAGGATAGTTCTGAAAGAGTGCGTATCCATCGGGAACGGTAGGCACCGGCTCATCAACCGAGGTGAGTTCCGAGATAGGTGCAAGCGCCACGTTACTACCCGGACCGAGGAACAGCTGCGGCAAATCTCCATGATAGTGATTCCCGTAAGCAGCGAATATAAGACCCGGCGTCAAGCTTAACATGCCAACATCGGATCCTGTAGAGTCATTTAGTCCGACTTGAGTCCAAGTTAGGCCATAGTCAATTGAACGGTATATCCCATCCGATGTTCCGGCTAATATATTATTTCTGATGACCTTAATCGAATTGAAACCGATTTTGCCATCCTCCGTCGACCAGGTTGTTCCACCGTCAGTAGAAAGATAGAATCCTCCATCCGTCGCCACATAAATGTCATCGCCTACTATGGCAATCGATTGGCCTGTAGGAATTGTGTCAATGACACTCCAATCTGCGCCGTAGTCTGTAGATTTATAGAGACCATTGAAGGAACCAATGGGCTCTGTCGAGGTTGCCGCGAATAGAATCGGTCCGCTTGCCGCGAGCGCGGTAACAGCGCCACCGGTCCCCGGCAAACCGCTGCCGACTTTCGTCCATGTTGAACCTGTATCCGAAGATTCAAAAAGCTCGTTATCTCTTGCGGCGTAAATGTTCACCCCGCCGTTTGAACTCGTGTCTACCGCAAATGAAGCCATATAGTATACCAGCCCGATTCCCGTGTTGTCCCAATCTGCACCGTCGTCCGTAGATCGCAGCACGCCCCCAAATCTCGTTGCCGCGAATAGATCCTTTCCAACCGACGCGAGCGCTACTACAACTGTATCCTTAAGTCCCGCCGACCGCCATGTGGCACCGCTATCTGTCGACAAATATACTCCGGTACCTAAGGGTTCCATGGCTTCGCTCGTCGCTCCTGCGGATGTTCCGCGAATAACGGAGCCTATCTCATCGGTCCCGTCTTCAGCAGTACGACGTTTCGAGACCAAGGGCACCGGTTGGGATCCTGGACTTCCCCCTGCAACAAAGACCTTCGAACCTATAGTCGTTGTTGCGTTGATCCCCACACTATCTATGAAGCCGGTCGGACTCCATTGTGCCTGCACTTCCGTAATGCTAAACAAGAGTATTACAACGGCACCTATTGCGAGTTTCGTCGTTCTCATCTGCATCTCCTTTCAAATGCCGTCCCATCCTTACAATACCGCTATTTTTCAAGCAACATCTTCCTCACCATGTTAACGCCGGGGGCAGTCAGTCGATAAAAGTAAACTCCGCTCGCATACTTCGAACCGTTAAAGACGACAGAGTGTGTTCCGGCACTTTGACGTCCGTCGACCAGCGTAGCCACTTTCGCGCCGAGTACATCGTACACTGTCAAACTTACGAACCCCGAACTCCGAACCGTGAACGTAATAACCGTCGTCGGGTTGAACGGGTTCGGATAGTTCTGGCTCAAGGAGAAGGTCGCCGGCTGCCGCAGGCTCCCTCCGTCAACAGAGGTGACGATGTCGGTGATCGGAATCAAGTAAGCGCCGCTCTGCGTCCCCGCGAAGAGGTATTTGTGATTGGCCGCGATGGCGCTGATCGCGGTCGTTGCCAGGCCCGAAACATCAACCTTCAACCATGACTCCCCCCTGTCCGTCGTCAGGTACAGTTCGTGACCGTAATAAGTCTGCGAGCTGAGCTCAAGATAAGCGAAAAGGAGACTGTCGTACTGGGCAAACAATATGGATGTCACGCTGGTTGTGTCGGAGAACGGAAGTCCTTTGCTCCTGCTCAGCCATGTGGAATTCCCGCCATACATGAACACCCCTTTATCGGTTCCCACGAACACGTCTGAATCGAGGGAGGTAATGGCCAGGCCTGATAGTGTGTCAAGGCCGATGTTCTTCCACGCAATGTTGTCCGTCGGCGTCTTGTATACACCTCGTCCAGTAACGGCTGCAAGTGTGTAGAGATCGCCTCCCGCGGACGTAATTCCGATTGTGCCATATATAACGGCGGCTGAATAGCCCGGTTCTCCGAGAATCAGTCCAACCGAATCCTTCGTCCAGGTAGTGCCATGGTCCTTAGATCCGAACACTCCGAAATTGGTGGCGGCGTAAGTTACGCCGTCGAGATATGTCATGCCGTTGACGTTGGTGCCGGCCGGAAAGCCCTCCCCGGCTACATTCCACGAATTACCGTTGTCCGAAGAGAGGTAAACGCTTGCAGGCGCTCTTGTCCCGGCATACAGGTAACCGCCGCAATTATCGAGTGTAAAAATGGAATCGGTCCCCATCCCGTTCGGCACGACCTGGGTCCAGCTAACGCCGGCATCAGTCGATTTAACGAATGGTCCGCTGAATCCTCCTGCAAAGACGGTAGTGTCATTGAGGATGAGTATGCCGGTTATGCGGGCGTACTTCAGCATAGAGATAGGCGACCACTGGGCAAACGCGCGCCCGGCGCCGGCCGAACAAAACAAAAAAAGAATAATACCCAGAACAAGATGCTTCTTCATCTCGACCTCCCATACATTATCATTCCTGATACCCTGCTCGGTTCCCGCTACCCTCACTAATCCAGAACCCGGGAGCCGTGGAGAAAGTTACCCGCGCGCCTACGGAAAGTCAACAGACGGGTCCGGTACCGCATTGATTCATAAAAAAACAACTTCGGCTGGGAGGTAAGGAAGCATTGTGGTCAGCCGGAGGCTAATGGGCCTACGGCTCAAAAGGAGAAATCCGCAAAACTATGGGAAGACAAATGATCGCTGGTGCCCACTTCCGCTTTGAGGCGGTTAGTCCCCGTGTGGATGCAGTATCCAGCTCGTTTTTCGGGAATAGAAACAAGACGAAAATATGCCGAACCGGGGCCTGATGTCTCTGAAGGTCAAGCGGCGTGTCTCCACGCCGCCCTGGATGAACCTCGTTTTCTTTTAGCCTAATTGGCTATGAGCTATGAGCCAGCAGCTATTTATCCTCTTCCTCGAACAGGTCGCCCTGGTTATCGGTGGGTGTGTTTCCGTTGGACTCTCCGTCTTCTTCTGCGAGAACACGTGCCACGGCAGCGATCATGTCGCTCCCTTGCAGGCGTATTAACCGGACTCCCTGGGTGTTCCTGCCGGCAAGACGAATGTCCTTGACGTGCTGTCGAATCAGGAAGCCTTTCGTGGTGACGATCATGATGTCGTCGTTATCGATGACTTCCTTGATGGACAGGAGTTTTCCGTTCTTGTCTCCCGTCTTCACGGTGAAGATTCCCTTTCCACCGCGGTGGCGAAGCGTGTATTCTCCGACCTCGCTTCTCTTTCCGAAGCCCTTGTCGGTAACCACTAGTACGCTCGCGCCCGGTCTGCTGATGACGATCATGCCGATCACTTCGTCACCCTTGGAAAGGTTCATTCCTTTGACGCCGCGCGCGTTCCGGCCCATCGGGCGGACATCTTTCTCGTTAAATCGGAGAGACATTCCGTTCTTGCTCCCCATGATAATATCCTGCTTGCCGTTGGTAAGCCACGCGTCGATCAGGCGGTCGCCCTTGTCGAGTCCGATGGCGATTATGCCGACCTTTCTCGGGTTCGAGAATTCATTCAGCGCCACCTTCTTCACGTTTCCGCGCTTCGTTACCATCGTCACGTTCAAATCTTCGCCGAAGTCTTTCACGGGGAGGAACGCCGTGATCTCCTCGTCAGGCATTTTGCCGATCAGGTTGACGATGGACCTTCCACGCGAGACTCTTCCGCCTTCCGGAACTTCATGCACCTTAAGCCAGTAGGCGCGTCCCTTGTCGGAGAAGAAGAGAATGTACTGGTGCGTGGAGGCGATGAACATATGCTCGACAAAATCGTCCTCGCGCGTCGACTGAGCGGTGATTCCCTTTCCGCCGCGGCTCTGTCGCCTGTACCCGCTTACCGGGTAGCGTTTGATGAAGCCGTTATGCGTGATCGTAATGACTACGTCTTCTTCAGCAATCATGTCCTCGATGCTGAACTCGGACGCCTTCTCGATGATCTCGGTGCGCCGCTCGTCCCCGAAGTTCTTCTTCAGCTCCAGGAGTTCATCGCGGATAATGTCCATCCTCATCGTCTTGCTGGCAAGTATGGCGCGGAGTCTCTCGATCAGCTTGATCGTCTCCCGGTACTCGTCTTCTATCTTCTTTCTCTCCAGACCGGTGAGCCTCTGCAGCGTCAGCGCCAGGATTGCCCTTGCCTGTATCTCGCTCAATTTGAATCGCTTCATCAACGCGAGCCTTGCCGTCTCGGGGTCTTTGGATTTCTTTATCAGCTGGACGACTTCATCGATGTTGTCGAGCGCGATCTTGTACCCTTCGAGTATGTGCGCCCGCTTCTCCGCGGCGTCCAGGTCATACTTCGTTCTCCTTACGACGACCTCGTGCCGGTGGTTTATGAAGTGTTCCATCACCTCTTTGAGGTTGAGGACCTTCGGTATCCCCTCCACCAGCGCCAGCATTATCACGCCGAAGGTGGTCTGCATCTGCGTGTGCTTGTAGAGATTGTTCAGTACAACCTGCGGCTCGGAATCTCTCTTCAGTTCTATGACGACGCGGATACCGTCCCTGTCGGATTCATCACGGATGTCCGATATGTCCTCGAGCTTCTTTTCCCTGACGAGGTCGGCGATCTTCTCGATGAGGTTTGCCTTGTTAACCTGGTACGGCACCTCCGTGATGATGATGTTTACTCTTCCGTTCTTGAGGGTCTCGATGTTGGCTTTCGCGCGGAGTACGATCCTGCCGCGCCCCGTCATATAAGCCTCCTTAACTCCCTCGTACCCGAATATGATGCCGCCCGTCGGGAAGTCCGGCGCCTTCAGGATTTTTATCAGCTTCTCGATCGGCATATCGGGGTTCTTTATCAGGTTCGCGATCGCGTCCACCGTATCGCTGAGGTTATGCGGCGGTATGTTCGTCGCCATTCCCACAGCGATACCGCTGGCGCCGTTCACGAGAAGGTTCGGGACCAGGGACGGAAGCACAAGCGGTTCCTTCAGCGACTCGTCGAAGTTGGGCGCGAAGTTTACCGTGTTCTTCTCCAGGTCGCGGAGCATTTCTCCGGCGATACGGGAAATCCTCGCCTCTGTGTAACGCATGGCGGCCGGAGAGTCGCCGTCGATGGATCCGAAGTTCCCCTGCCCGTCGACGAGCGGATACCGCATGGAGAAATCCTGCGCCATCCTGACGAGCGTGTCGTATACCGCTGTATCGCCGTGCGGATGATATTTTCCGAGCACCTCTCCGACGATCCTCGCGCTCTTCTTGTACGGCTTGTTGTATTCAAGCCCGAGCTCGGACATACCGAAGAGGACTCTCCTGTGTACCGGCTTGAGCCCGTCGCGCACGTCGGGGAGCGCCCGCGCCACGATGACGGACATCGCGTAGTCTATGTACGAGCCTTTTATCTCGTCTTCTATGTCGACCGGTACTAGTTTTTCGTTCAAAGACATGTCTTAATCCTGGTGTGTAGGGTTTTCAAAAAATTTCCGGATTACTTGGAGACGGAGTAACGCGGTTTGCGCGTGCTCCACACGAATTTCCCTTCACGATCGATATAGCCGCGTTGGGAGGCTGTCTCGACAGCTGCAAGACCTTGGTAAAAGGGCTCGGCGGCTGCAAACTGCGGCTCGATCACAAACGTACCCGACGTGTCCGCGTAGCCCCAGCGTCCCCCAACCATCACCGCAGCCAGTCCCTCGCTGAAACCGAGCGCGTCTTCAAACCGCAGGCTGAACGCTCTGTCGCCGGATGTGGTTATAAATTCCCATACTCCTTTTTGCATGACCAGCGCGATCCCGTCCATGAAAGATCTCGCCTCTTCATATTGCCGGGGGATTACCTCTTCACCTCGCGCGTTTATGTATCCCCATTTTCCGCTGCGTTCCACGGGCGCCAGGCCGCATGAGAATAATCCCACCCTTTCGTAGTTGTACCCGACAACAAGCTTTCCGGTAGTATCGATGAACCCGCGTTTACCATCGACGGTGACGTTTGCCATGCCCCCGGAAAAATCTCCGGCGCCGTCGTATATGAAACCTGTCAGAAGCCGGCCGGTCCTATCGATGAAGCCGTACTTCCTGACTTGCCCAAGCCAAAGGAATCCGGAACTGTTCTCCACACGAGCCCTGCCGTCATGAAAGTCTCCGGCACCGTAGAAAGATGGCTTGATCACTTCGCGGCCGGCGGTATCGATGAAGCCCCACTCCCCGCCGCCAAAGAGAACGCTGGTTCTAACTCTCGCGAGCCCATCCGAAAATCTTCCACCTTCCTGGTATCCCGTGTCGATCGCCGTGTCGCCCCTTACGCCCAGGTAGCCGACATGCCTGTAATACCACCAGAAGAAAGACACGAGCGTCACTTCGGCAAATCCTTCCGAAAATTGGAGTGGAGCCTTGTAGACCGGCGGAACGACGACGCGGCCTGTTGAATCTATGAACCCGAATTTCCCCTCCACCTCTATCGGGTACCGTGTCTCCTGGGCGACGGCGGCCGTGCAAAGAACGGCAATAGCCAGGAAGACCTTGAGCGCCGCAGGAACCTTTCGGGCGGCGCGCGATATATACCGAGCAACCATCAGCGCTTCATCCCCCGCGATGCGGATATTTCCGTCTTCGTCGCTATGCCAGTCATAGCCCGACCTTGTTGAGGATGTAGTCCATCTTACTGCGCAGGCCGAGTCCGTATCCGAACCTGCCGGCTGTTCCTCTTCCCGCATGGTGTATGTACGAATCCATGTCGAGCTGTCGAAGACCGAATCCCCTCTTCGTTGCGGCGGCAAAATTTTGAAGCGTCGGCATACCATGGTGTACGAACGGCGGGAGTTGCTTGTACGTGTTCCGCCTCAGCATCATGTACGCGGAGATGAGAATCGACTCGCTGCCATTCTCCGTAGCGAATCCACGCTTGTTGACCCTGTCGACTCTTCCAACGCCATACACCTTCGCGTCGCCGTTCATCTCGCGGAGCATCTCTTCTATGAAGCCGCCCCTGTACGTCTCGGTGTCGGTGTCGAGAAACAGAACCAGATCCTTCGTAATTGAATGCATGGCTGTGTCCATAGCGGGGCCGTGAAAATAATTCCGCTCCAGCAGGATGCGTTTCGTCTTTGACGGGTTTGCCTTTACCAGGGAGTCTATTACCTCGAGAGACCGGTCGCCGGAACCGTTATCGACAAGTACCATTTCCATTTCCGGGTAGAACTTCCTGAACGATGACGCCGCTGTCTCCAGAAGGTCCGGTGTGCGATAGTTCACCAGGACCACGGCTATATCGTCAGACGTCAAGGTTTCTGACATATTTGGCGTTTTTCTCGATGAATTTCTTTCTCGGTTCGACATCTTCGCCCATCAGTATGGAAAATGTCCTGTCCGCTTCGGCGGCGTTATCGATTGTTACCTGGAGGAGTGTCCGTTTGTTTGGATCCATGGTCGTTTCCCAGAGCTGCTCCGGGTTCATCTCACCGAGACCTTTGAAACGCGAGACGACGACATCACCCTCGGTTCCTTTCTTGAATTCCTTGATGAGATCGTCGCGCTCGTCCTCGCTGTACGCATACTGCTCCGACTTGCCCCGCTTCACCTTGAAAAGCGGCGGCTGCGCGATGTACACTTTTCCAAGTTCGACGAGTTCCTTCATGTACCTGAAGAAGAACGTCAGCAGAAGCGTTCTGATGTGGCTGCCGTCGACATCAGCATCCGCCATCAGGATGACCTTGCCATACCGCGCCTTCTCGGCTGAAAACTCGTCGCCGTCTCCGATTCCCGCACCTATAGCCTGCACTATCGCCCTGATTTCGTCGTTCTCCAGTATCTTGTTCATTCTCGCCTTCTCGACGTTCAGGATTTTTCCTTTCAGCGGGAGTATGGCCTGGAACTGGCGGTCTCTTCCCTGTTTCGCTGAACCACCCGCGGAGTCTCCCTCGACGATGAATATCTCGCAGTGCTCCGGGTCGCTGATCGAGCAATCGGCGAGTTTTCCGGGAAGGTTCGACGACTCGAGCGCGTTTTTTCGCCTGACGATTTCTCTCGCCTTCCGGGCCGCCTCGCGTGCCTCGGCCGAGTTAACCGCCCTCTCAATTATTCTCTTCGCGATACCGGGGTTCTCTTCAAGGTATTGTCCCAGCTTGTCGTTCACTATCGTCTGCACGATGCTCTCGACCTCGCTGTTACCCAGTTTGGTTTTCGTCTGTCCCTCGAACTGCGGCTCCGGCACCTTCGTGCTGATCACGACCGTCAATCCTTCCCGGAAGTCGTCACCGGTTAGGTTGATCTTGTCGGATTTAATGAGGTTGTTTTTATCCGCGTAGGATTTGAGAGTCCTGGTGAGCGCGCTTCGGAAACCGCTTACGTGAGTTCCTCCCTCTACCGTGTTGATGTCGTTCACGTACGAGAAAAGGTTCTCCCGATAGTCGTCGCAATACTCGAAGGCGACCTCTACCGCCACACCGTCACGATCTCCGGTAACGAAAATCGGATCCTTGGCGAGCGTCTTCCTTGTCCCGTCGATATACCGGACGAATTCGACGATGCCACCCTTGTAGTGGAACTCTTCCTCGTTGCCGTCGCGCTTGTCCTTCAGCTTTATGACTATTTCCGGATTAAGAAATGCGAGCTCGCGCATCCGTTCGGCGAGGGTCTCGAACTTGTAATTCCGGTTCTTGAATATTTCCTTGTCGGGCATGAATGTTATTGTTGTTCCTGTCCTGGAATCCTTGCCGATCGTCTTCACAGGTTCAACGGGTTCGCCCCTCTTATACTTCTGGTAGAACACCTTTCCTTCACGGTAAACGCTTACCTCCAGCACCTCCGCGAGAGCGTTCACGACAGATACACCTACGCCGTGGAGTCCGCCTGACACCTTGTACGTCGACTTGTCGAATTTACCGCCCGCGTGCAGCATCGTCATTACCACTTCCAGCGCCGACTTTTTCTCGACGGGGTGCATGTCCGTCGGGATACCGCGTCCGTCGTCTTCCTCCGTAATACTGCCGTCTTTGTTTATCGTAACGAGGATGTTCTTACAATAACCTGCCAGCGCTTCGTCTATGGAATTATCCACGACTTCATAAACAAGGTGGTGCAATCCGCGCTGTCCGACATCACCAATATACATTGCGGGACGTTTCCGGACGGCCTCCAGACCTTTCAGAACCGTTATGCTTTCGGCCGTGTAACCCTTGCCGTTATCCGATTTAGATTTTTGCTGCGCGATCGCCGCGACGGCTTCCTTTTTTATATCATTCGATTCTTTCGCTGCCGTTTTACTTTTGGGCGACACATCTTTCTTCTCTGTGTTCTTTGGTTTTTGCTTCGTCGCCGCTTGCTTCTTTCCCATCTGGTTCCTCGCTTAAATGAAAAAAATCTGCGTTACTCCCGAATCCGGGTAGCTTTCCCTGATCTTCTTCAATATCGCCGGTTTCATGAAGACCAGTTCGTTACGCCACGCGCTCGTGGCGGCCTTGACGTAGAGAATTCCGTTCTCGACACGGACGATCTCCGTGTTCTTCCCTATCGCCTCGCCCACTATGTTCTCCCATTCTCCGACAACCTGGTACGCCCTGAGTTTATCAGAGACATTATCCTGCCTGGAGAACTCTTTTATGAGATCGCCTATACTTCTTGCTTCAGGCATATGCAAATAGGTTATTTATCGTGCCGCATGGCCGGCAACACGTGTAAATCCGGACTGCCATTCTCGTACACCACGCTTCCTTCCTTCACGAGATGGAATTTTGTCCCGCGCATGTCGAGCATCTTATCGTCGAAGCTCAGCATGTCCGTCGCGGTTATAAAAGTCTGACCGAGATCCGCCACTGTCTGAATCACCTTCGTCGCACGCGTGTAATCGAGTTCCGCCATAACATCGTCGAGGAGCATCGCCGGTGTCTCACCAAGCATCGCCTTTATGTAATGGAACTCCGCTATCTTCAGCGCCACAAGAAATGTCTTGTGCTGCCCCTGCGACGCGAACTCCCTTATCGGCATATCGTTCAAGATGAAGCCTATGTCGTCGCGGTGCGGACCGGCAAGTGTGGCGCCGCGGGCCTTCTCTACCCTCCCGAGTTCCCGGAGTGCGTTACGGAATCCGGTCTCGATGTCGCCGCCGGTGCTGAATGACGGCTCATAGCGCAGCATTGGAGACTCGCCCGCATCGACCAGCGACCTGTAGGCGGATGTGAACGTTTCCTGAAATTCGTCGATGAACCGCCGCCTCCGCGACACCACTTTTGTACCGTGCGCGACCAGCGCATCGGTCCACGCAGTAAGCATAGCGCCGTCAAGCGAGCCGCTCAGCTTGGCATCGAGCAATATTTTGTTCCTCTGTTTCAGCGCCCGCCTGTACTCCGTCAGTTCTTCGAGATATGACCGCGATACCTGGGACAGGACGAGGTCAGCGAACTTGCGGCGTTCGGAAGGTGCGCCTCCGGTCAGGGCGAAATCTCCCGGAGAGAGTACCACGATCGGAAACATCCCGATCACATCCGCACTCTTCTTCACCTCGTTCGAATCGAGAAAATACTTCTTCCCTGCACCAGCCTCGTAAACCACACGCACCCGGTTGACGATGTTCCTGTCGGTCTCCATTACAGCATCGACGGTAAACATCTCACCGCCGAATCTTGGCACCGTCATGTCGGTTTGCTGGAGAAAACTCTTCGTAAGGCAGATATACGACAGCGCTTCGAGTATACTCGTCTTTCCCTGGGCGTTCGCTCCGGTAATGAAGTTTATCCCCTCGATGAACTCCAGAGACGAGTCCGCGTGGTTCCTGAAATTTGTTAACTGAACTTTCTTGACTCGCATTCTTTAGTTTAGTCTCAACGGCATCACAAGTATAAGGATGTCCTGTGTGGATGCTCCGCCTTTCGTGTCTTCCGGGATCGGTTTAATCGTGGCCGCCCGCGTCGGGGACGACAGCGCGAATCTTACTTTGGGAGAGTCTATGCTGCTCATCGCCTCGGTGATGTAAGTCGAATTAAAGCCTATGTTCATTGCCTCGCCGCCGGTCCATTGAACCTGCAGTTTCTCCTCGCCCATCTCTCCCCTGTCGGCGTCTTCCGTCGATATTGTGAGTACGTCTTTGTCCACGGTGAACTTCACGAGGTGGTTGACCGAATCGGACAATATGGCGACGCGCCTCACTTTCTCTAGAAGCTCTCCCCGGTTTACCGTCATCATCTTGTTGTTGTCGATGTCGCTCGGGATGACGGCCTCGTAATCGGGGTGTGGATCCTTGATCAGTCTTGTTATCAATTCCGTGTCGGCATTCTTCAGGCGGATGTGATCCTCGGCAATCGTTATGTCGACGGTTGAGGCCTTAAAACTCTTCGCGGCCAGGGAGAGTGCTTTCTCCTGGATGTTGGCTTCTCTCTTCAGCGGATTATCAACGAGTGACTTGTCTTCTATCCGGACCAGCCTGTGTCCGTCTGTGGAGTAAATTCTCGCGCCCTTTCCCGAAAATAAAAACAGGACGCCGTTCATCGATCTCCTGTGCTCGTCTTTAGAGACGGCAAAAATGGTCCGCTCTATCACGGTCCTGAGACTGTCAGCTGGTATGGTAGATGACTCGGCAGACTCGCTGAGCGTTGGGAGTGTTGGATATTCATCAGCCGGTGAACATGCAAACTTATACGACCCCGACTTTGTCCTGAGTGTCAGCTTCAGGTTTTCATCGACGGTTATTTCTATATCCGAGTCGTCGAGGTTTCTGACAATATCGAAGAACTCCTTGGCATCCACAGTCACTTTTCCATCTGTGGCTTCCATTACATCAGCTTGCGTCGACATTGATATTTCGAGATCCGTCGCGGAAATGGTTAGTTTCTTCTTGCTCGTTTCCAGCAGCAGGTTTTCTATCGCGGGAATTGTCGTTCTGACTGGAACCACGCCGATTATCCGGCTGATCACATCCCGAAGTTCCCTGCTGTTTACTTTAAACTTCATTTCCGCCTCCGTTGTTTGCAGAATATTTCGCGTTAGAGTTGCGTGATTTTCAACTAAAATTAGCTTTTTTCGGGCTAACTATCAATTTAGAAGATCACGACAGTGAGTACATCGGTGTGTAAAACTCTCTATTATTATAATAATAGTTCTATATACTTAAGAAATAATAACAATAAGAGGGACTGTTGATATGTTAGTAATAATGTTAGTCGTTCCTAAGTAGAAGAATATCAGAAAATTACAGTTTGTATCATGGACGAAGTTGTTAACCTGCTCCCTTGAACGCCGTGTTGAAAAAATGGTGTTTCTCAACACAGACACAATAGTGGGTCTTTTCGTGTGGAAACATTTTGTGTATTCAACAGATACTGCCCGGTTTTAAACAGACATTCCAACAAGTTACTCACAGTCCGATCATCTCAATTTTCTTTTTGATACGGTCATATTTTTCCCGGAAGTGCTCATCGTTGGCGAGTTGTTTCCCGATGATCTGGCATGCGTAAATCACAGTTGAATGGTCTCTGCCTCCGAAGTGGCTCCCGATTGTCTTAAGCGGGAGCTGGGTCATTTCTTTGGTCAGGTACATGGCTGTCTGTCTGGCGATGACAATTTCCTGTTTCCTCGTCTTGCCGCGGAGTTGTTCTTCGTTCACATCGAAAACATCCGAGACAATTTTCTGAATATCTTCGACCGTGACGGCGGTCTTTCTACTGACGGCAAGGCTGCGTACGACTTCTTTCGCGAGGTCGACTGATATTTCCCTGTTATTAAGACTTGCCTTCGCGAGAATACTTATCAGGCTTCCCTCAAGTTCACGTATGTTTGACGTTACGTTCGCAGCCACGTACTCGATGACATCGTCCGGCATATGGATCCCATCGTCTTCGCTCTTTTTCCGGAGGATGGCAATGCGGGTCTCGAGATCCGGTGGCTGAACATCCACAGTCAATCCCCAGGTGAAGCGGCTTACGAGCCGGTCGTCTACACCCTTCAGTTCCTTTGGCGGCCTGTCCGACGAGAGAATGATTTGTCTGCCGGTTTGGTGCAGCGCGTTGAAGGTGTGGAAGAAATTATCCTGGGTCTTTTCCTTGCCGCCGAAGAACTGTATGTCGTCTACGATAAGTATGTCCATGCTCCGGTAGAAGCTGGAAAATTCATTCGCTCTGTCTTTCTGAATTGAGTCGACGAAGTCAACGGTGAAGCGCTCGCTCGACACGTACAATACCCGGTCGGCCTTCCCGATCTGGCGCGCATAATTGCCGATCGCCTGGATAAGATGTGTCTTTCCAAGTCCGACGCCGCCGTACACGACGAGCGGGTTGAACGATGTTCCCGCAGGGTTGTTTGCGACGGCATAGGCAGCAGCGCGCGCGAACTGGTTGCTGTCGCCTTTGATGAAATTCTCGAATGTGTACCGCGGGTTAAGGTTGCTCTCGAACGCAGGTTTGGCGTTGAAGCGGGGAACATTGAAGTGTTGCGGCTGCGGGTTAAGCTGTCCGGGTTGTGCCGGCCTGTAGAATTGAGGCTCCGATTCGCTGATGTCTTCATCGGAGATGGTGTATTCAACTCGGGCGTTCTCTCCAACAACGACTCTCACCGACTCGGTTACTACGGTCGAATAGTGCTCCTCGAGCCAGTCATGGAAAAACTGGCTGGGTACTTTCAGTACCAGGCTGTCGCTGCTCAGACTGACCGGAACAACCGGCTCGAACCACGTTTTGTAACTCAGATCGG
>JAJYGB010000091.1 GCA_021785235.1 Bacteroidota bacterium | reverse complement strand
TTGTAGAAAACCTCCGCACCATCGTGGGTAAAGACATCTTCAGGCAAACCGGTCTTCTGGAATGTCTCTTTCGGGAAATTACCCTGGTACGCGACGTTGTGGATGGTAAAAACCGTCTTGATTCTTTTGAAGAAAGGATCCTTGCTGTAAATCTTCTTAAGGTATGCCGGGACTAGGCCGCTCTGCCAGTCGTTGCAGTGAATTATGTGCGGAGCCCAGCCGAGTCTTTTCAGAATTTCCAGAATCCCTCTTGAATAGAAAATGAAACGCTCATCGTTATCCGCGTAGTCCTTCTTCGATTTCGGATCCTGATAAATGCCCTGTCTCCCGAAGAATTCGGCGCTGTCTATAAAATAAATCTGCACTTTAGTTCTTTCGCCGATCAGAAACGAAGATTTAACGTTGAGCTTGGCGACCTTCTTGCCGATCGGGATATCTATGTCCTTCAGCCTGATAATCTCGTGGATGCGGAATTTCCGCTCATTAACAAAGCCGTACCGCGGGATGGCGAGCCGGATATCATTTCCGATCTCCTTAAGCGCTTGCGGAAGGGCACTCGCAACATCCGCGAGTCCTCCTGTCTTTGCAAATGGAAAGACTTCTGAAGAAAGAAATAATACATTGAGGGGTTGAGTCATCTCATACCATGGTTTGTTTGCTCCAAAAATACCAAAAAAGAGGGTGACAATCAATTACATTTCGGTGCCACCTTATCTTGCATCACTTGGAGAGGTGAAATATATTCGTTCATACTTACTCGGATCATCCAATGCATTTACAGTTCATAGGCGCCGCACAGACCGTCACCGGTTCGATGCATCTGCTCGAAATCAACGGCAAGCGCATACTCCTCGAATGCGGCCTGTTCCAGGGAAGGCGGGAAGAAAGCAACAGAACAAACAGGAACTTCGACTACTTTCATCCCGCACAAATCGACGCAGTCGTCCTATCACATGCTCACATAGATCACAGCGGCAATCTGCCGAATCTCGTCAAACAGGGGTTTACCGGACCAATCTACGCCACCCCGGCGACGCGCGACCTGGCGGGAATAATGCTGACCGACAGTGCTAAGATCCAGGAGCAGGACTCGCTGTTTCTGAACAAGAAACTTGCAAGCCGCGGCGAGCCGCTTGTCCAGCCTCTGTACGACACCGAAGACGCCCTCGCAGTGATGCCTCTCTTCGTATCTGTCTCTTATCACCGTGAGACACCAATCGCCGACGGCGTCAAAATGACTTTTCTCGATGCCGGTCATATACTCGGGAGCGCGATGGTCCAGCTGCGAATCGACGACGTCGGCAAAGAAAAAATCCTCCTCTTTACCGGAGATCTCGGCCGAAAAGGTCTTCCTATTCTCAAAGACCCGGAAGCCGTCGAAGAGGCCGACGCGCTCATCTCCGAAAGCACATACGGCGGCAGACACCACGATCCGATACAGGGCATGCAGAACAAGCTGCAGGAAGTTATTCTCAAAACCGTCAAGCGAGGTGGGAAAGTAATAATCCCCGCGTTCAGCATTGAAAGAACGCAGGAGATTGCCTATACCCTCCACCGTCTGTTCGACAGCAACCAGCTTCCGAAGATTCCTGTCTTCGTCGACAGCCCGCTCTCCGTCAATGCGACGGAGGTTTTTAGACTGCATCCGGAATGCTTCAACAAAGACATCTTCAAGATGGTCCTTGCCCATGATGATCCGTTCGGATTTGAATATATTAAATACATCCGCCTTGTCGAGGATTCGAAAAAGTTGAATGACATGAATGAGCCGATGATTATAATATCCGCTTCAGGCATGTGCGAAAGCGGCAGAATACTTCACCACCTCGCGAACAATGCCGGCAATCCAAAGAACACGATCATGATTGTCGGATATCAGGCACCCAATACATTGGGCCGGCGAATCCTGGAACATCAGCCCATATTGAAAATCCTCGGCGACGAGTATCCTTTAAAGGCTGAAGTCGTCGAAATGCACTCGTTCTCCGCCCACGCTGATCACGATGACCTGGTCGGTTTCGCCGGCGCCTTCAACAAGACAAGACTCCGGAACATCTTTCTTGTCCACGGAGAGACGGACGAACAAAGCGCGCTCGCTACGTCTTTGACACAAATCGGATTCAGGAATATTGCTGCCCCGAAGAAAGGAGAAAGGTTCGACATTTGAAAAAGGTTCTGATTACCGGAGGCTCCGGCCTCGTCGGAAGGTACGTCGCCAGGGATCTTTCCAGGGATTATGAAGTCGCCGTTGCCGACAAAACCAAACCCGACTTCGATGTAAAATTCTACGAGATCGATATCACCAAAGGCGAATCCTTCAAGATCATAAAGGAGACGTTTGATGTTGTCCTCCACCTAGCCGGCATTCCACACCCTCTCAACGACCCTGAAGAAACCGTGTTCCAGGTGAACACTCTCGGCACGTTCAACACTCTTCAGTTTGCCGCGGCCAAGGGAGTGCCGAAAGTGATCCTCGCCTCGAGTGAATCGACGCTCGGATTCGCGTTTGCCAAAAGGCCCCACAATCCCCTGTACTTTCCGATCGATGAGCAACACCCTCTGGCACCGCAGGATGCCTACGGGCTGAGCAAAGTCTGTTCGGAAGAGATTTTAAAGAGCTTCTCGCGCGCTTACGGCATGAATTCAATAGCTCTCCGCTTCCCGTGGATTTGGGTGCCCGAGGACAAAGAGCGCCAGATGTATCGCAATCTCATTTCAGATTATCCGAACTGGTACAAGAACCTCTGGGCGTGGGTCGGCGTGCATGACGTGGCACAGGCATTTGCAAGAGCAATTGCCTATAAAGGCGATCATTTCGATCGTTTCTTTATTACCGCGAATGACAACTGGACCGGTCGCCCATCAAGAGAACTCATAGAAGAGTTTTACACGAGTTCGCAGATCGTGCACACATTGAAAGGAACCTGCAGCCTGATCTCCAGCGATCTGGCGAAGGTTGTCCTGAAGTATTCTCCGGAA
>JAJYGB010000037.1 GCA_021785235.1 Bacteroidota bacterium | reverse complement strand
CTCCGCCTCAGGAAATGTTCTCCCTGAAGCAAGCACCCTTTCCCTCTCCTCACGTACAAGCCGCTTGAATTCTTCAAAGCCCAGCTTCCATAAGACATACTTCATTCTCGCCTTCGATCTGATCTGTCTGTTTCCATGGTCGTTGAAAACTTTCACGATCGCCTCAGTTGTCGGAATCAGAAGTTCCGCGGGGAGAAACTCTTCGAGTACATCGGCAACACGCGGCTGGGCACCGAGTCCTCCGCCGACGAACACTTTGAATCCCCGGACCGCCGCGCCGTCGATATTTCTCATGTCCGCGACGTATCCGATGTCATGTATCCATGGTATTATCGCGTCGCGCTCGTCCGCGCTCCCGGAGAAGGATATTTTGAATTTTCGCGGCAGGGTCTGACTTAATTCATTCCGCAGGAAATGTTTAGCGAGGAGATGAGAATACGGAGTAACGTCGAATGCCTCATCGCTGGAAACTCCGGCAAGGGGAGATCCAACTATGTTGCGCACTGTATTTCCGCACGCCTCACGAGTCGTAAGACCAACTTCGTTCAGCGTCTCCATCAGCTCCGGGACATTTTCTAGTCTCACCCAGTGAAGTTGGATGTCCTGTCTCGTCGTGACGTGCGCGATACCGTCCGCGAAATCTCTGGCGATTTTTCCGACCTGACGGACTTGGGATGATGTCAATAGTCCGTAAGGAAGCTTCACGCGAACCATGCTGAACCCCTGCTGGTCCGGTCTCTGTCCATAGATTCCGAGTTGGAGCCTGAACTTCTTGAACTCCTCTTCGGAAATCTCCCCGGTTTTAACCCTCGAGACTGCACGCCTCATCTTCTCTGCGTCTTCCGCGTAAGCTTCGGCAGTATCTATACTCGTCAAGTTTGTTTGCGTTTCATTAAGGTCCAACTCAATCTCCTCCTCTACGACCTTCCCGGAATGTCTTTTGAGCTCGATGCCGGGAAGCTCCATAAAATGAAAAGCCCTTCGCCGGTATTCGACGAAGGGCTTCAAAAATCTTATTTAGCGGTTCTAGTTCAACTCAAAGACCCGCACCTTCGCGAAACCGAGTCGGTCGTCATACAGGAACAACAACAGGCGCAGGAGCGCATTCCGCCGGGTATCTGCAAAAGGTTTCTCATTACGACTAAAAGTTAGAAATACTTGATTATTTTGTCAAGCTTTAACCCCGAAAATATTCTAAATTGACAAAAGCTGAGGCTTCCGGGTGTAAGAGCCGGATGAAGAATCAATCGCCCTCGACTCTGATAGTCTCAATCTGAAACGGCTTAATGATGAACTTGAAGCCGCTCGAAGTCAAAGTAAGTTTCCGCTCGTCGCGTTCCATGGCGTCGCATTCCCATACCGACCCGATGTGCACCAGCGGCGTGGAGACGCGGACGGTATCTGTGCTGCCGTTCATCTCTATAAATCGCATTATAGTACCCCGATTGTTTTGGGCGCGCTTCCAATCGGAGAGCACGACATCACGCGAATTCATCTTCAAGAAACTCTTCTCGGGTTTAAACATTGAACTTCGCCGCCAGTACCGGGCGTCATTCGGGGTTACCCTGTCTACTTCGATGGGAGTCATCTCGTTCCAGCCGAACCGGCTCATTTCTGCGGGAGTAAGGTCGCGGCCGCTTGTCATCACGTATCGAAACGTGAATTTCCCTCCCTGCGCGGCGACGTAATTGGTATTCCAATAATTATTCATGACGTATGAGAATATGGTCCCGACACGCTTCCCAAATTTTGCCGGCCATTTACCGCGGACGATGTCGCCGAAGGTGACGAGGGAGGAATTAACCGGAACAATCTCTGCTGTGACGCCGCCTTCCGTGACGGCAACCCAATGCTGCACCGAGAACCATTCCCTCCCGGCGCCGGGGAGCAAATCTTGTGAAGGGTTGACGTAACCATTCTGAGTTTCATAACGGAACTTGGGATCGTTCATCGAGAAAGGAAAAGCAAAATACACCGCTTCTTTAGAGTACACCTTCTTTTTGTAAACATGGTTGACGAATTCGATCTTCTTTTCGCCAGTGAAGAGAATGATCTTAGTTTCAATTTCAGGTGTATTCTTACCTGAGCTTCGAAGTAAAGCGACCGTTCCGTAAGGTTCACGCTTCACGGAAACCAGCCGACCTGCCGACGCATGGTATATTGTGAGGTTCGCTGCCTTCCTTCCATGTCCGCCTGGTCCGGGGAACAACAGAGGCGATTTGTTCCCGCTCGTGACATAAACATACTGGTCGAAACGATAGGGGCTCGCCTGGTTCACGAGTTCTTTGCCGAGCTGTTTGTCGAAGATGCTCCTTACCGCTCCGCTCCCGGGATCCAGTACGATGCGATAATATCGGTTTTCAAGTGTGTCTGTCGCTGGCCCCGCAGCAGAGGAAACCGGATGAGTTTTCACCCTCCTGACGACAAATGACTTATAACCAAGCGGAGAGATTTTGCCGCTCTCGAATCGCACCTTTTGAACAGTCCTCCACTTGCCGAGGATCTGGAAAGGGACAACGCGACCGTTCACGGCGTCGAAGACGCGGGACCCAATCGGAATATCTGCGTTGATCATTCCACCTCTTGCCCAATTAAGAGTATTAAACGCGACAAGTGTCTGCGCTCTCGCACCGATCCTTTCAGAGATCGCGTCAGCGCTTGTCCTAATTATGGTCATACAATCGTGGCGCGCTCTGAGAGCGAACAAATGCTTCGCCGCCAGTTGGCTGACCGACTGGATGCTACCTGGATCCGAGATATCTTCTGAAGATCCCCATGTGTGCTCATCGTAAAGAAGAATATTTTGCCACATGTTGTTCAGTAAAGTCCGGCTCAATTCGATCCGTGGGTCAAGAAGCGACGTCATAGTCGAAAGCTTCTCCGCTGAAAGAGCCATTTGCTCGGTCTTTCGGTCGATCGAGGCGAATTTCGCGTCCGATGCGATTCCATCCTCCCAATACGGGCCACCGTCGCCCCGAAT
>JAJYGB010000511.1 GCA_021785235.1 Bacteroidota bacterium | reverse complement strand
ATTCAACTGTCCTTCTATCGAGTTCTGCATTACCTGCATTGCCGTCGTCACGGCAATTATTGAAAAGACACCGACAACTATTCCAAGCAGAGTCAGAATTGATCGGAGCTTATTCGAGCGTATCGCGGCAAGCGCCATCAAAAAACTTTCCGAAAATCTTGAAAAGATCGAGCTCCTATTCATATCTCAGCGCCTCCACGGGGTCGAGTCGCGAAGCCCTGAAGGCAGGTACGATTCCGGAAACGACTCCTACTAAAAGTGATATCATTATTCCAACAATTGCCAACGAGACAGGCATAGTGGTAGGTAGAAATTTGTCGACGAGCATGCTCAAGGGATACGAGAAACCAAGGCCAATGAGACCGCCGCCCAGACAGATCAGCGATGACTCGATAAGGAACTGCAACAGTATCGTCCGCCTGCGCGCTCCGAGCGCCTTCCTGACTCCTATCTCCTTCGTTCGTTCAGTCACGCTGACGAACATGATATTCATAATGCCTATCCCTCCTACAAAGAGTGCGAGAGCAGTTATGAAAAGCCCGACCTTTTCTATGACACCGACAACTTTGTTGAAAGCGTCAAGAAACATCGTCTGCTGGTTTATCGAGAAATCATCCTTCTGGTAAGGAGATAGCCCCCTTATCTTTCTCATTATTCCTATCAGTTCCTCTTTGGCATTATTCATGTCTTTCTGGTTAGCCACTCGAGCTTCAATTGTCGGGAAGAAATGTCTTCCATAAATATTGCGGAATTGATCGATGGGTATGAGCACCTCATTGTCAAGGCTGAACATGCCCATGAAACTTCCCTGTTTGCTTCTCACGCCTATGACCCTGAAGGGGAGACCGTCAATCCTAATAGTCTGACCGATTGGATCGCGGAGCGGGAAAAGCTGGGATGCCACGTCGGCTCCGAGTATCGCGACCGGTGCGTCTCCCCGAGCTTCCATATCGGTAAAAAAGCGTCCCTGTGTGAAATCCATTTTTGCCACGTACGCATAGTCCGCCGTGGTTCCTTCCACCTGAACGTTCTGTGCCGATTTATTTCCGTAAGTGATGGTACCAAGCCTTTGCACCATTGGAGCGACCGCCGCAAGGAGTGTTGCGTCTCTTTTGATTTCGCTGACGTATGACACATGCAGTCGCCGCCTGTCACGATACTTCCACCACTGGCCGTTAGAAAGCCAGGACCACTTCGAAACATAAAGCACATCCGCCCCGATCGAGGAAATGCTTGCCTGAAAGGCATTGTTCAGGCCGTCTATAGCGGACCCCATAAGAGTAACGGAGATTATGCCGATAATAATACCGAGCATCGTGAGAACGGCCCGCGCCTTGTTCGCGGCCAGCGCCGCCAACGAGAGCTTGAACCCCTCTTTCAGTTCTAAACTAAATTTCATCATGTTAAACTTCCTGCTTTCGCGGCCGACGTCGAGTAGATGTAATTGCCGTGCGGGTGATCATCAATTAGAAAACAATAATTTTCAGATGAAAAATCCCTACTCGGACCTCCTAATTGTGACGGGATGGGAAGGCGCGCCTTGAGTTGATGGAGACTATGATTGGAGAAGGACAGCAAAAGTTGTAGCATCCAAGAGAGTCGAAAGCGTGTGGCCTTCCGACTATCGGCTAATGTATTCGAGTATGCTTCGGTGAACGAAGTCGAGTTGTATCTGCCCGGTTGAGCCGGTAATTTCATTTTTACAGGTCCTTCTGCAAAAGAGCGCCGGAGGAATGGAGATCCAACCTCCGCGCTTTTGTGGATGGATTCCCTGAAAGAGGAACTCGATTCCTGGTTTAGGGCATCATCACTTTACAAAATTCTATCTATGTTTCCGAAATCCTTCGAGAACGCCGTACGTACGATATCTATTCAATCCCATGGGGGATTTGGTCTCTACTCGTAACGCAGCGACTCAATCGGATCGACGCTCGCGGCCTTGTAAGCCGGATAGACGCCGAATGTCACTCCAACCATTGAACAAACCACCAACCCGATCACTGCCCAGTCGACCGGGAAGGCAGCTTTCATATGCATCGCGAGAGCAGCCAGGTTTCCGCCGATTAGGCCCAACAAAATGCCGAATATTCCTCCAACCTCGCAAAGCACGACAGCTTCGAGGAGAAACTGTGTAAGAACGTTTCTGCGCGTCGCGCCCACCGATTTCCTGACCCCGATCTCGCGGGTCCTCTCAGTGACGCCGACGAGCATAATGTTCATAATGCCCACTCCCGCCGCAAGAAGAGCTATCGCGCTTATAACGATTGCGCCTACTCTAACGTAGAATGTAATTTGGTTGAACTGGTCGATGAGCGATGCGTTCGAGACCATTTCAAAATCATTTTCCTTGCCCGGTGGAACATTCCGAATAGCCCTCATTATTCCCTGCGCCTGTTCCTGCGCCTGGCTGAAGACCTGCTGGCTTTTCGCCTGAACATAAACGTCAAGGGTTCGCTCCTTGCCGTAGCGGGCGAAGAAGGTTGTAATCGGGATCATCATGTATGGCTGCCCACCGCCGAGCACGTTACCTTCGTCTTTTATCGTGCCGACAACCTGATAGCCGATACCGTCCACTTTAACTTCTTCGCCGATCGGATCGGAATGAGGAAAGAGTGTCTTGACCAAATTCGGGTCGATGACGCAGACAAGCCGTCCTGTCTCCAGGTCGCTCTGACTTATCGGCCTCCCGAAGTCTATCTTCTTGTTTTCAGCCTCGAAAATATCGGGGGTCACTCCATTGATCGTAACATTCGGATTCGACTTCAGATCACCATACTGGGCAACTCTTCCACCTCTGCCCGCCTCCGCACCAACGTTGCTTGCCAGAGTCGCCCGCTCTTTCAACCGGACCATCTGTTCGTACGTAATGTTCTTACGATTCCTGTACTTCGCCCACGAACCAGGTCCGCCGGCATGGAACACCGGGTATTTCGTTATTACGAAAACGTTCGATCCGAGTGAATTAAGCTCGCTTTCTATTG
>JAJYGB010000335.1 GCA_021785235.1 Bacteroidota bacterium | reverse complement strand
TCAAGCGAAAAAGTCGGGAAGCAAAGATTCATGAGGTAGCCCGTCCCGGCGATCTGTACGTCGAACGAGACCACGAGCACGATCTCACTAGCCGGCGCTATTTGTAGAAAATCCGCTTCGCTCTCGAAACGGTTTGGCGTGAACTTCAATCTACTGATCGATTTCCACGCGCCCTGCAAATCCTGGAGCGCCTTCTCTATTGTGCCCTTGATGAGAGTTTTTTCAATTTCCGTCACCGCACGGATTTTCCGTTGGGGCTCCGTGGCTCCTCCACCCAGAAGTCTCTCAACTATGGCGAATACAAGCATCGGCGAAAGCTCCAACACTCCCCTTCCTTCGGAGGGCTGCATGTCGAACACGTAAAGGCAAGTGGGGCTCCCGATTGAAAGTTGATACTCAGAATAGAAAAGCTGGTCGACGGAACTCACCGCTACCGAAACCTGAGTCTGGAGCTTTGAGGCGAGGTAGAAGCCGAATAGCTCAGCGAACGTCTCGTGAACCGCCTGAAATATTCGAAGCTGGTTCTTTGAAACGCGGTTCGGTCTTCGGAAGTCGAATCCCTGCACGTCACGCGTCTCTTCCTTGACCTCGGGCACCCCTTCAGCTACCTCCACCGCCGGAGATTTGCCTATCCCGGCAAGAAGATTGTCTATTTCGGATTGCGACAGTACTTCAGGCATTCTCTATGCTCACTGGATTATGAACTTGCTAAAATAGACATGCAGCACGTTCCCCGTCGTAAGGTCCTTGTTGAGTGCGACCTTGATTTCAGTTTTCAAGCTATCGCGGGAATTGACTTCATCGAGCTGCGGAAGGGTCTTGCTTGTAAGAATGTTGATGATCGCATCGTGAATCTCGACATTCCGTTTTTCACATTCTTTTTCGGTCTCGGCTGATGACACTTCAAGTCCTATCGTCGTAAGAAGGAACCGCAACCCGTTTGTACCGGCAGGATTCACTATCAAATCCTTCACGATAAAAACGTTATCGAAATTGGAATCGCTTGAAGAGGCTTTCTTTTCTTTGGCGCTGGCGGTCGCGGTAGCTCCGGGTGAATCCGGTCCGCCACGCTTGAGGAAAAGGCCCACCAGAAAATATGCCGCTACCAATTGAGCAACGACGACCACCACGATGACAAGCAACTTTTTCGACTTGCCAGCCGGCTTGGCCGTACCCGCTCCTTCAACTGTCTCTGCCATCTCTATTATGCCTCTTCTTCATTCTTTTTGTTTTTCATACACTTGATTAGTCAAGGACTATGCCGGTAAGGAACCCTTATTTCAGGCCGAATTTTGGAGTTTTTTGGAAGGAAGGAATGATTTGTGAACAATATTGAGCAAGTGAACAATATTGTCAGTCGTTTCAAAAGTGATGAGAAAGCGCCCTGCATGTCCGAAAAAAATCCAAGAATTTTTGGCCAAAGAAAAGGTCGGACGGCCTTATTCGCCTCCTAAAGGGGCTGATCGGGGAGATTCTCCGTTTCCGGACTCCCTGAAGAGACGCTCGGCGAATTGATGCGCCGCTTGTAGTCCACGACTCTCTTTACTATCTCCTCGATGTCTTCCCGAACGCGAATTCTCCGAGAGGTTGTGAGCGTAATGATGGTGTCGTGAGCTTTCTCTATGGTCTCGATCAGATCAGCGTTCACCGTGATCTCGTCGCCATTTATCTGTGTCAGTTTAATCATGCCGGCCTCGCTTCTTTAGGGATGGAAAAAAATAGGGTGCAACGCGTGTTGCACCCTAAACAGGAATTACTTACCTATTACTGGAGATTGACCAGAGTATTGAGCAGCGTGTCGCTCGCGTTGATTACCTGAGCATTCGCCTGGAACCCGCGCTCGGCAACGATCATGTTGGAGAGTTCACTCGCGAGGTTCACGTTTGACTGTTCAAGAGAACCGCTTACGACCTGAGTAGGTATCGCAGTACCGGCTTCCCCTATAATGGCGTTGCCCGTGCTGGGTGAAGCGGCGAACAGGTTGCCCCCCACGTTTACGAGACCGCTGGAATTGTTGAATGTGGCGAGCATCACCTGTCCAAGGGTGCGAGTGGTTCCGTTTGAGAACTGACCGATGATGTTGCCGTTCTGATCTATCGATTCGCTGTTGAGGACACCTAAACCGTAGCCATCCTGCTGGCCGGATACCGTAGTTGAGGCCCCGCTCATCTGAGTCAAGCCCGAGAAGTTACCCGAAGTGCCCGGGTTCAATTTAAGGCTTATCAAATTCGCGCTGAGATTCGAGGCGTTTCCAACCGGCGCGGGATTTATCTGTAGACTTGTTGAGCCGTCGGCATAAGTAAATGTGTTCAACGAGCCGTCATTGTTGAAGACGACGGTGCCGGAACCGCCGCCCGTGATTACCGCGGGCTGGTTTACGGAAGCTTGCCAGTTCCACGTATTCGGCCTGGTTATGTCGCGCGTAAATGAAAGCGTGACATTGTACTGGTTTCCGAGCGAGTCGTAAATCGTCGTGGATATATTCTGAGTGACGTCGGTCGCCGCCTGGGTTTGCGTCCAATCGCCTGCCTTCGCGCTGAATACGCTATTGAAGCCAGCCGCGGTGTTCGTTCCATCGGCTATATCGACGTTTGAAATTGAATGCGCGGTGCCGCCGTCCGCGTTGATATCCATCGCTCCTGTTTGAGGATCTATCGTAGTACCGGTCTGGTTTGTGATTCCGAAAGCGGAAGTCACACTCTTTGCCAGATCGCCATAAGTTGTCGATGCACCATTTACCTGCAAAACTCCTTGAGTGATCGAGGAGCCATTTACTTGGCCATTGATATTTATCTGATCCCCATTTGCGATCCCGAGACTCCCGCCCGTGCTGTTACGCAGGTTGGTCAGGAGATCGGAAGCGGTAGCGACGTGCGAGAACTCCTGCGTCGAGAGGGACCCGCCACCTGCCGCGAGCGTGACCGGGCTTGAGGCTTCCATTGCAGCCTGAAGAACGGGGTTCGTGCTTGTAATCTGTAGCGAATGTGTCGCGGTCCCGTT
>JAJYGB010000230.1 GCA_021785235.1 Bacteroidota bacterium | reverse complement strand
GAACGGGATATTATTGGCGCGAAGCAAGTCGGTATGAGAACAGTTTTCGCGCGTTACGGCGACACTTTCAACACGGGTATATCGGGTGGCGATTACGAGGCTAACGATATTCGGGAGCTTATAGATATCGTCAGAAAAGAGAACGCGAATGGTTGAAGGCGTCGGCATCGATATTATAGAAGTCAGCAGAATACAGAAAAGTATAGAGGATTACGGTGAGCTCTTCACGGATAAGGTGTTCACCCGCGAAGAGAAAGCATATTGCTCGGGAAAGCCCTTCCCGTATCAGCACTACGCGGCGCGGTTCGCCGCAAAAGAGGCATTCAGCAAGGCGACCGGAACCGGCTGGAACGACACCTTCTCCTGGCAGGAGGTGGAAGTGATCAACGAAGCGAGCGGAAAGCCATATTTGCGTCTTGGCGGGTTAGCTCTCAAGAATGTCGGCGGAAAGAGGGTCTTCCTGTCATTGTCTCATTCAGGCGATTATGTGGCAGCCGTTGTCGTGATCGAAGGCTGATTTAAACCGCTTGGCCGCTGGTTGCGTCTCAAGAGCGGATGTTTTTCAGTTCATGAAGGAATAAGCCCTTTTGCAGTCTGATATCAACACGAGTTCCAAGATTGGCCGCCGTCCCCAGACCTATCCCTCCAAGGACAATTAGAGTCTTTTGAATGCAGAGCCCATCTGATCTCGAATTGATCGAACAGGTGAATGCCGGGAGCGAAAGGGCGTTCAGCGAGATCGTCAATCGGTACGAGCGACGCGTTTTCTTCGTTGTGAAGCGGATGTTGAACGATGACGACGAATCAGCGGACGCGACACAGGAAGTATTCATAAAGCTTCATGATTCACTGAAGAAGTTTCGCGGAGACGCGAACCTCTATACATACATTTACAGGATCGCCACCAATGTGGCTATCAGCTATTTGAGAAAGAGAAAAGTAAGAGCAGTCGTGAGACTGGACGAAATTATGTCAAACATGCTAACAGGCGGGAACGAGCCGCAGCGAGATGCCGACCGGGGTGAACTGAAAAAGCTTGTTGCGCAGGCAGTTGCGGCGCTCCCGGCTCAGCAGAAACAGGTTTTTGTCCTCAGGTTTTATGAAGAGCTTTCATACGAGGAAATAGCACAGGTAATGCACAGGTCAATGGGAGCGATGAAAGCCAACTATTTTCATGCGATGAAAAAAATAGGGGAGTACCTGAAAAATGCGATGCGATGATGTCACGGTGAATTTGCCGGATTATATCCTGGGCAAGATCGAACCGAACCTCAGGAAATGCATAGAAGCTCATCTCGACGGTTGTGCCGCGTGCCAGGCCGAGCTTGAAGAAATGAAAGACCCGATAAGGATTCTGGGCGAAGTCGGATATGAAGAATATCCTGACTCGTTCTGGCAGGAATTGCACGCGTCGATTATGGAGAAGGTAAGCAAACCGGAGCCGGCGAGATGGAAGGTCCCCGCCTTCGCGGGCGCAGTTGCTGTTGTCCTTCTGGCGGTCGGCCTCGGTATTTTCGAATTCTCACACCGCCCGGCTGAACTGCGGATGAAGAGCATTGCCGCTCTCGCCACTTCTTTGCCTCCCGAGCAGGCGGTTACTCTTCCGAGTCTTAACGTTAACTATGTCGACGTTGTCTCTTCACAGGCCAATGAACTTGACGAAATAGGTGCGGTGGATGACTCGGTGCAGCAGGCGGTGGTGAGCGCGCTGTGGAATTCCATAAGCGATTCCACTATTTCCGTCGACGCCGTTGACTACCTCGGAAACGGTTTTTCCAATTGAGAGGACTGACATGAAAAGAATATTGATAACGGTTGCGATTTTATTTCTCCCGCTGTCGCTGGCATTTTCACAGGGATTCGAAGGGGAAAATACTCCTCCACCGCCGGACCATGGCGGCCCAATGGGCAGGGGAAACCAGCAGATCCGAAGGCAGCTTGAACAGATAAAGATCTGGCAACTGACCAAAGAAATGAACCTCCCGACTGAGAAGGCTGAGAAATTCTTCCCTCTCTATAACCGGTACAACTCAGAAATGAAGGGGATCGCGGACGAGAGAAAGAGGTTGATCAGATCTCTCGATTCCGCGGTTGACAAACACGCGGGGGAATCGGAATTAACCGGACAGATCAAGCACATTGTCGGCCTTGACGACCGGCTTGCCGCCACACACGTCAGTTTCATCAAGTCTCTGGAGGAGATCCTATCACCTACCGAAGTCGCGAGGTACATTGTTTTTGAACAGCGCTTCGACAGAGAGATCCGCGAGAGAATCAGGATGATGATGTACCAGAGGATGGACGGCCGCGGCCATCCATGAAGCCTAACGGCCTCTTTTAATTCCGGCTACTTTGTCGTAAATTTTGTCTCAGGAAAACAGAGACAAACTACAACTTTTTGAAACTTGAGATCTAAAGTTCTTTTGCACGGGGCGGTATTTCTGGTGCTGATCGCATCGTTGAAGATTTTTGCGCAGAGGGTGATCGCACAGAATTTAGCCGGCGGGATGACCGATCCCCGGAATATACCGCTCGCGGCCGCCACGCTTATTTCTATCGTGCTCCTGGAAGCCTTTCGTAGGAGATTGCACGGCCTCACCCTTCTTCTGATTATCGTTTCCGCACTCACCTTTTTCATTTCTTCTTTCTATCTTCCCCTCGCAAGCCACTCTGATGAATGGGCATCCATATCTGCGTACATTGCCCTCCTAGCATTGCTCTCCGCCGTCCTGGTTGCCGTGTTCTACAAGAATCCGGGGGTCTGGAGGATCCTTGCCGTGTTGGTCGTAATCTCAGTCGTAGCCCTGGTTGGGGGGATCATATACACGTTCTCACAAGCGGACGTTTTCCGCGGGAACCGCGCCGCCGATGCGGCGGTGGTTCTGGGAGGGGGAGTCTGGGGACCTCACATGCCGAGCCCCGATTTCAGGAAGAGGCTGGACGCGGCGGCGCGACTCTATGAAAAGCATGAGACGAAGATGATTGCGGTCACCGGAGGTACCCGC
>JAJYGB010000248.1 GCA_021785235.1 Bacteroidota bacterium | reverse complement strand
TATCCAGGTGGACGATGTGCTGGAAAAAGCCCGCAACGCGAAGGAAGCCGGTGCTACCCGCTTCTGCATGGGCGCGGCGTGGCGGGAAGTGCGCGAGAACAGGGACTTTGACCGCGTCCTTGAAATGGTCAAAGGCGTGAACGATCTGGGACTTGAAGTATGCGCGACGCTTGGGATGGTTTCCGAGGATCAGGCGAGGAAGCTCAAGGCGGCGGGCCTCTACGCTTACAATCACAACCTCGACACTTCATCGGGGTTTTACAAAAGCATCATAACTACGCGCACATACCAGGACCGCATCGACACCATAAAGAACACGCGCGCGGCGGATATCACCGTTTGCAGCGGGGGAATAATCGGAATGGGCGAGTCGGTAGAAGACAGGATAGATATGCTCAGGACTCTCGCGAACCTAGATCCACATCCGGAGTCAGTCCCAATAAACGCTCTCGTCGCGGTGCCCGGCACTCCGCTCCAGGATCAGCCTCCGGTAGACGCGTGGGAGTTCGCGAGGATGATTGCCACGGCGAGAATCATCATGCCGAAGTCGATGGTCAGACTTTCTGCCGGACGAATGCAGTTGTCGCGTGAAGCTCAGGCATTCTGTTTCCTGGCCGGTGCCAATTCCATTTTTGCCGGCGACAAGCTGCTCACCACTCCTAATCCGGCGATAGACGAGGACAGGGAATTGTTCTCATCGCTCGGTTTGAAGTCGAGGAAGGCATTCAAGGAAGAAGTGCCTTCAAATTAGACACTCGTGATGAGTGAAACACAAGATAAACTCCAGCGCGCACTTGAAGAGAGAAGCTCCCGGGAATCGCTCAGAAGTCTGACAGTCAACAATGGGGCTGTCGACTTCAGTTCCAACGACTATCTCGGATTTTCCCGTTCGGAAGTTCTCAAGAAGAGAATTCGTGAAGAGGAAAGCCGACATTCAACGGAGAATATCGGCTCCACAGGCTCCCGGCTCATTTCAGGTAACAGCGAATACTACGAGGGTCTGGAGGTACACCTGGCGGAGTTCCATCGGGCTGATAGCGGGCTGATCTTTAACTCGGGGTATGATGCAAACCTGGGTATTTTTTCGTCTGTCCCTCAAAGGACCGATACGATTCTGTACGATCAGCTTGTCCACGCGTCGATAAGGGACGGTATTCGCCTCAGCCACGCGAGAGCATTCTCGTTTGACCACAACAATCTCGAGAGTCTGGAGCGCAGGTTGAAGGCGCAGAGCCCGGGGGGCAAGGCGCTTGATGGAGCCGGAAGCGTTTTTGTCGCGGTCGAATCTGTATATTCCATGGATGGCGATTGCGCGCCGCTGACCGAAATGTCGGGAATCTGCCGCAAATACGGAGCAAATCTTATAGTCGACGAAGCCCACGCCACGGGTGTTTTTGGCCCAAGAGGCGAGGGGAATGTTGTCGAGCTCGGCCTTGAAAAGGATGTCTTCGCGCGCGTGCACACATTCGGAAAGGCGCTTGGTGTCCATGGCGCCATCGTGCTCGGGTCGGAAACTCTCCGGTCGTTTCTGATAAACTTTGCCCGGTCATTCATATATACAACCGCTCTCCCTTTCCATAGTCTTGCTGCCATCAGATGTGCCTACGAACTCCTTTCGGATGATCCGGAGCCGACAAGATGCCTGAGAGAGCGGATTTCATTTTTTAAGAGCCAGGTCCGTGACTCCGTTATGGGCCGCGTGATTCCGAGCGACAGTGCCATTCAATGCTTCGTGGTCCCCGGCAACGCGGAAGTGAAGAGTGTCGCCCGTGGGATCAGGGAAGCCGGCTTCGACGTCAGGCCGATTCTGCATCCGACGGTGCCGGAGGGCTCGGAACGGCTGAGAGTCTGCGTCCATTCGTTCAACACCGAAGAAGAAATTGAAAAACTGCTCCACAAAATGGAGGTGTTACTGAAATGAAGAGAATATTTGTAACCGGTATCTACACAAACATCGGGAAGACGGTAGTCGCCGCTATCCTTACCGAGGCGCTGGAGGCGGATTACTGGAAGCCGATTCAGACGGGCGACCTGGAAAATTCGGATACAAAGGTGGTACAGCGGCTCGTCTCAAACTCCAAATCAGTCTTTCATCCGGAAGCCTACAGGCTCACGCAAGCCCTTTCGCCGCACGCCGCCGCCGCGGTCGACGGGGTCACCATCGATATGGAGAGACTCCGCGCGTCCATGCCGTCGACGAATGGCCGGGATCTTATCATAGAAGGCGCGGGCGGAGCGATGTCTCCCGTTACTGACACGTCCGTAGTTCTCGATCTGATCAAGACCCTCGACGCCGAAGCTGTGATCGTTTCCAAGCACTATCTCGGTAGCATCAACCACACTCTTCTGACGATCGACGCGATGAGGCGACGGGGATTGCCGATCGTGGGGGTATTCTTCAACGGGAAGCCGGTTCAGAGCTCGGTGGATTTCATACTTCGATACTCAGGCGTAAAACCGCTCGGCTTCATTGACGAAGAAGAGAACGTGGACCGCGAGACCGTGAAGAAGTATGCGCGTATGTTCAGAAAAGAATTCAGGTAATGAACTTATCGGAGCGCGATGGGAAAGTTATCTGGCATCCATATACCCAGATGCATACCGCCAGCCTACCCGTCGCAATCGTGCGCGGTGAGGGGGCAAGGCTGTATGATGAAGAGGGGAACGAGTACATCGACGCCATCTCTTCGTGGTGGGTCAACATCCACGGCCACGCCCATCCGTATATAGCCGCGAAAGTCGCCGAACAGCTCCGCAAGCTCGAGCATGTTATCTTCGCCGGATTCACTCACGAACCCGCGGTCGAGCTGGCGGAAAGGCTCCTCAATTTCCTTCCACCAAACCAATCCAGAATTTTCTATTCCGATAACGGATCCACTGCCGTCGAAGTCGCTTTGAAGATGGCGCTTCAGTACTGGCACAACCGCGGTATGAAAAAGCAGGCTATTGTCGTGCTGAGCAATTCATACCACGGCGACACGTTCGGAGCGATGTCTGCTAGTGTCAG
>JAJYGB010000115.1 GCA_021785235.1 Bacteroidota bacterium | reverse complement strand
GCGTTCGACATTTGTCTCGTCTTCCACCACAAGCACCGGCCTTCCTCGAAACACTGGTGGCGGGACCCATCGTTCTTCAGGATATTGACGGGTAAATTTCGGTCTGAAGAGTGCTTTAAATGTTATGGACATCCCATGTATAATCTCGGGGAAATAGAGTTTCTCCCAGAGAGTCAATTGGGGTCCCTTTCTTCCATTACCATTGTTCGTCATTTATGAGCTCATATTACTTGACTGCCAGGAGCACTGCGCCGGTTCCAAGTAAATTCAGAATCGCGAGCGGAAGCATGATTTTCCAACCCACATTCATGAGCTGATCATACCTGAAACGTGGCAGAGTCCAACGGACCCACATGAATATGAATATCAGTACACCAATTTTTGCGAAGAAGGTTATTACCTGAAGGAGCGCGGCAAGGTTCGGCGCCATCGCGGCGTAGTTGATGAAAGGCAAAGACCATCCGCCAAAATAGAGCGCCACCATGAGAGCGCTCGAAACGATCATGTTCGTATACTCAGACAGAAAGAAGAGCCCCCATCGCATTCCGCTGTACTCGGTATGATAACCGCCGACAAGTTCCGGCTCCGCTTCAGGAAGGTCGAAGGGCAGGCGGTTCGTTTCGGCGAAAGCCGCGGTAACGAAGATGAGAAAACCGAGTGGCTGATATACTATGTTCCACAGGCCAGCGCTCTGCGCCATCGTAATCTTGTCAAGCTGGAGCGTTCCGTCGATCATTAAAACTCCGACAAGGCTCAGCCCCAGCGACAGCTCATAGCTGATCATCTGCGCAGAGGAACGAAGACCGCCGAGCAGCGAGTATTTGTTATTCGAAGACCAGCCGCTGAGCGTAATGCCATAAACACCTAGGGACGACATGGCCAGTATGTACAGCACGCCGATGTTGACATTCGCCACCATCAGGCTGATTTTCTGACCGCCGATCACTATGTAATTTCCGAAGGGGATTACGGCCAGCGCTCCCACAGCAACTGTTATGGAAATCATGGGCGCGAGTGCGTGTATGAATCCGTTCGCATTCTCAGGTACGATCATTTCTTTCAAAACCAGCTTGATGATGTCAGCGAACGGCTGAAAAAGTCCTTTCGGTCCGACGCGATTAGGGCCTATTCTGTCCTGCATGTAAGCGCTGATCTTGCGCTCAGCCAGGACGAGGTACGAGACAATCCCGAGGACTATCAGGACAACCACGATAACCTTTATCAGGGGTACGAGTAATATCATTCGTCTTCAGCTCTTCTTTTTAATACGGTCTCCGACGGTACGAAGCAATCGGGACCGATAAACTAGTATTTAATAATTTTTTTGGCCAGGAAAGGTCCGGCCACCTATTAGAATCACCGGCCGGAGTTATCTGGCGAGCGCTTCTTGTTTCGATTTCTTTCCCAGGGCTCCCTCGACCAACAACGCGCCGCGCTCGCCGAGTTTCGCATAAGAAAGGCCTTTGAATGCAGGTATAGATTGGGCTACTTCATCAAACACTTTCTGCGCCGACTGGTAACGCATCTTGCCGCCAAGTAGATTGCCGATCGCCGAGATTATTTCCCATGACGACCTCACGTTCCGCCGCGGCCCCTTGTTCCATTGGTCAAAGGCGCTTCCGAAGTTGTCGAGCCTGCTCATGTTGAAACGTCCAGGGACTCTCTCCTGCTCAAGCGTCGATACTGCTGGCTTCGATAGCTGCACACGGCCGAGGAAGTTAACGTACGTGCCGTACTTTTCGGCAAAAGTGGCGCTCGGAAAAACAACGTCCGCAAGTTGAGTCGTTTTGCTGCTGACCCAGCTATTGACGATTAGCAGATCTAATTTCGCGAGAAGATCCTCGATCTCCTTGGAAATCGCCGCGTCATCATCCATGACGTAGAGCGCCTTAATCTTGCCGGCGCCGATCAGTTCAAAAATCCGACTCGCATCAACATTCTTTGGCGAAGCGACGCCTACTTCGCGGGCTCCGAAAGCGTTTGGAGACTTGTCGGCTCGAATAAGGAGGTTATCCTCATCCCCGGCAACCTCGTGCTTGAGGAAATCGATGTTCGCCGTCCCGAGGACCTGTTTCGCGAACTTCTGAAGAACGTAGTTGTCCTCGACCGATGAATATGCTGAACCGAGCACAGCGACCTCGTCCTTCGAGAAAGGCTTCAACGCGTCCGCGGCATGAGCAAGCGCCTCGTCCCAACCGACATCCTGAAGGGTTCCATCCTTCCGTATCATCGGTGAGTTGATGCGTTCCGCCGAATTCACGTGCTTGAAGGAATTCAACCTGCCGTTGTCACAAATCCAGTAGTTGTTAACTTCCGGGTTGTTGCGCGGCGTGAGTCTGAGTATCTCGTTGTTTCTCACCCAGACGTTCGTGTTGCAGCCGCGCGCGCAGCCGGTACAGACCGCTTCAGTCGAGGAAGTTTCCCAAACCCTTGACTTGAACCTGTATTCACGGTTCGTAAGCGCGCCGACTGGGCACAGGTCTATCACGTTCATCGAGTAAGGATTTGTCAGCTCCTTGCCCGGGAATGTGTCAATAAAGACTCTGTCGCCGCGTTCGACAAAAGTCAGGGTCGGCTCCTTGGCGATTTCGTCCATGAAACGGATGCATCTCGAGCAGAGAATACACCTCTCAGCGTCATATACCACGTTCGGACCGAGCGGAACGCGTTTGGGTTTCTTGTTCTTCGCTTCCTGGAACGCGCTGTGGCCGGGACCGTGACTATAAGTGTAATCCTGTAAATTGCACTCGCCTGCCTCATCGCATATCGGGCAGTCGAGAGGATGATTGATAAGAATGAATTCGAGTACCGCCTTGCGGGCGTTGACCGCCTTCTCGGAATTGACGTGTACGACCATGCCGTCGGCAACCGGCGTCGCGCATGCTATCGCCAGCTTCGGCATCTTTTCTATTTCAACGAGGCACATCCTGCAATTTCCGGCGACGGACAATCCTGGATGCCAGCAGAAGTGAGGTATTTCCACTCCCACCTTGGCCGCCGCCCGGATT
>JAJYGB010000648.1 GCA_021785235.1 Bacteroidota bacterium | reverse complement strand
CCGATCTGGAAGAACGTCGTCGTGCTGTTCTTCGATGCGATCTCGGACATTGTCTGCAGGAACCTTAGCTGAACCGCCGTCGGGAATTCTCCGATAACCTTCGCGGCGTCGGCAAGCTTCTGGGAGGCTTGGAACTCTCCTTCCGCGTTGATGACCTTCGCCCGACGGTTCCTCTCGGCTTCCGCCTGACGCGCCATCGCGCTCTGCATCTCAACAGGAAGATCGATCTGTTTCACCTCCACGTTCGCGACTTTTATACCCCACGGTTCGGTATGGCTGTCAATTATAGACTGCAATTCCTTGTTGATCTTGTCCCGCGCGGAAAGAAGCTCGTCCAAATCCGACTGCCCGATCACGCTGCGTAGCGTGGTCTGTGACATCTGGCTAGTCGCGAAGAGATAATCTTCCACTTCCACCACGGCTTTCCGGGCATCCATTACCCTGAAATAAATCACCGCGCTTACCTTCACCGAAACGTTGTCCTTCGTTATTATGTCCTGAGGCGGGACATCCAGGGCGATCGTCCGGAGACTGACTCGTACCATCTTATCGATTATCGGTATCAGGATTATCAGGCCGGGACCTTTCGACTCGATCAGCCGACCGAGCCTGAATATCACAGCGCGCTCATACTCCTTGAGAATTTTTATCGCGCTGATGAGAAAGAAGATTACGAATATTACGATTATTGCGAAAGCCGTGGGCATAAGACCCTCCAATTACTTTGATTTTACTTTCAATGTCCAGTTTTCAAAAGACTCGACGACCACGCGATCTCCGGCCTTGAGCTCACGATCGGAAACGGCCTTCCAGATTTCGCCGTGGACCGTTATCTGTCCCGGAGATCCCGGCTTGATGTCGGTCATCACCGTGCCGGTTTCGCCGATCATCGCCTCCTGCCCCGTCGTGGGCTTGCGCTGCTGCGCTCTCAATCCAAGTCCAATAACCCATAGGAAAAAGACGGTTGCCACTAGCACGGTGGTGATTATCAGCGAGAGCGAGATGCTAACTAGTTCAAACGGAGACCTGATCAGCATTATCGAACCGAGGAACATGGATACCACTCCTCCGATAGCAAGTATGCCGTGGCTCACTATCTTTATCTCCGCTACAAAGAGAACAACCGCAAGGAGTATAAGCGCCAGGCCGGCATAGTTAACCGGGAGCGTTTGAAAAGCGTAGAACGCCATGATGAGAGAAATCGCGCCGACAACACCGGGAAGTATCGAACCGGGGTTGAACAGTTCAAACATAATCCCGAAAATCCCGACCATCATGAGAATATATGTTATGTTTGGGTCGCTGATGACGCCCAGTAACTTGTCGCGCCAGTTCATCGGGACAAATTCAACACGAGCGTTCGCGGTCTGAAGTACCACACTTCCCGTGTCAGTCTGTACCCGGATGCCGTTTATGCTGCTGAGCAACGAATCAAGGTTCGGAGAAATAAGATTAATCACTCCCGCTTTCAAGGCTTCGGAATCGGAACTAGAGATGCTTCGCCTGACCGCCTCCTCCGCCCAAGTGGCGTTGCGGTGTCGTTTCTGAGAAATCGCCCTGATGAACGCGGCCGCATCGTTGGTGATCTTCTCGGACTCAACCGATGCGGTGTCAGAGCCCACTCCTCCACCTACAGGATGGGAAGCGCCGATGTTCGTCCCTGGTGCCATCGCGGCAATATTAGCGGAAAGGGTGATGAAGGCCCCCGCGGAACCCGCCCTTGATCCCGGAGGATACACGTAGACGATTACAGGCACGGAAGAGGTGAGAATTCCCTGAACTATCCTTCTAGTGGACTCGAGCAAACCACCAGGAGTGTTCATCTCGATAACAAGCGCGGAAGCTTGTTCACTCTCGGCCTTGTTGATTGACGAGAGAATATACTCCGCACTCGCGGGACTTATAGGCCCGTCGATGCGGATGAGCAATACCTTCTCGCTCGCATGCAAGCCTCCCGCGGCAAAAAGCGAAAACAGCAAGGCAACTGTCAGTTTCACTGCACTATCTTAACACACGTTTCGTCAAATAACAATCATTCGAATAACAATTCTCAGTTCGTTTACCTAAATTAATTGCAATATGAGCGTTTTCCCCACGTTTGATTTTGAAAATCTCCTCGCATCGGGGGGAATAGAATATATCGCGGGCGTAGACGAAGCGGGACGCGGACCCGTAGCCGGCCCGGTAACCGCGGCAGCGGTGATACTTCCCCTCAATGCCGTCATAAAAAATGTCCGCGATTCGAAACAGCTAACCGAGCGCAACAGGGAATCAGTGGCAGCATCCATAAAGGAAAAGGCGCTGGACTATTCCGTCGCTCACGTGCCAAACGGGACGATTGATTCCGTCAACATACTTAACGCGACGCGCCTCGCGGTACGGACCGCCGTCGAATCCCTTAAGATAAGACCGCAGGTCGTTCTCATCGACGGGAAATTCCTGAACATGAAAGACATGACTTGCATATCGGTCGTCAAAGGGGACTCCACAGTTTTCTCCATCGCGGCCGCTTCGATCATAGCCAAGACGTCGCGCGACGAGCTGATGTATTCTTATTCGAGTGAGTTTCCGCAGTATTCATTTGACAGGAATAAGGGCTACCTGACAGCGAAGCATCTGGAAGCGATTCGGAGGCACGGATTTTCCCCCATCCATAGGAAAAGTTTTACAGTAATTCTTTAGGAGCCGAGTATGAGCAAGACGCTGGGCGATAAGGGCGAACTCCTCGCGGCGGACTTCATGAGGCGACACGGGTACGAAATCGTGGAACGCAATTTCAGGTATGATCGGGCAGAGATCGATTTGGTGGCGAGAAAAGGGGAGCTCATCGTATTCTGCGAGGTGAAGACCCGAAAGAGCAACGCGTACGGAACCGGAGAGGAAGCTGTCGACAGCAGAAAACAGGCGCAGATAAGGAAGGCCGCCGACGGTTACGTTTCTACGAGAGGGGTTGAGAACTCCGAGTTCAGATTCGACGTGATTGTTGTGGATATCCGAGAAAACACTACT
>JAJYGB010000073.1 GCA_021785235.1 Bacteroidota bacterium | reverse complement strand
GGGATCACGAAGCGGTGAATGCCGCTATCATCGCGTTGAAACCAAACCAGGAGGCGATTGAAGCGATCCTGCTGGCCGCCAGGCTCCTCGAGGCATACAATATGGTTCAGGAAGAGATACGCAGCCTCCACTCCCAGGCCGCCAGGCTCATCTCGGAAGCCAAGCGGGCGGACGCAGCGAACAAATCCAAGTCGGAGTTCCTTGCAAACATGAGCCACGAAATACGCACGCCGCTCAATTCGATAATCGGCTTCGCCGATATTCTTAATTCCGACACAGACGACCTGAGCAAGGCACTGATGAGCGAGTTCAGCGGGAATATCGCCACGGCAGGAAAACATTTGCTGAGCCTGATAAACGACATCCTTGATCTCACCAAAGTCGAAACCGGCAAGATGGAACTCGAGGTGCAGGAGTTTTCCATCAGGGAAGTTGTCGAGAGCGTAAGGCGGATTCTCCGGCCGCTCCTTGACATAAAGAGCATAAAGCTTGAAAGCCGGTTCGAAGAGGGCATCGACGTCTTCGTCGCGGATACGGTAAAATTCAAGCAGATTCTCTACAACCTTCTTAACAACGCGATCACTTACAGCCCCCAGAGAAGCGTGGTCAGGTTCGAGATGGCGAAGGCTGCAGACGGTATAGAGATGAGAGTGATTGACAGGGGCATCGGCATCAAGAAGGAGAACCTGGACAGGCTCTTTAAACCTTTCGTGCAGCTTGGCGAAGCTCATGTCGGAACCGGGCTCGGACTCGTGCTGACCAAGAAACTCGTGGAACTTCACGGCGGCGCTATATGGGTCGACAGCGTGTACGGTAAGGGGACGACTGTCGTGGTCTATCTCCCCAACTACCCGGCATCTTCGGAAATGGAACGGGAATTGGAAACGGAAATGCACGGCGAGAAGGTGTTCCTCGTAACCGACGATGACCAGCTATACAACCTGTTTACAACCGTCATGGAGGGCGTGGGATTTAAGACTGCGAGGGTCAGTCCGCGATCGGTCGCGGACGCGAATATCGCCGGCGACGCTGATGCCGTCCTCGTAGTCGACGCGAATCCCGCCAACCTTACTGTAGAAGTCATATCGGCTTGCAGGGACGCTGTGAAGATACTTCTCCTGACGGAGCCCGAAGATATGACGAGGGTATCTGAGTTGTTCAAAGATTATGAAAGCAAAGTCGGTTTCATAGACAGGAGGAATTTTACCAAAAGTGAATTGCTCACAGAGCTGAGTACCGCCGGTCGTTATTGAAGCCAGGCGGCGGCCATTGTATGGTTATGCCCCCTCGAGCTGGTGCTGCCCGTTTGTGCGCCGGGTGGTGCCGGCTCTATTTTTTTGTCATTTCCTCGACGATCTCTCCGGCATCGAAGCAAACCTTGTTCAGTCCGGCAGCCGACGAGATCCTCGCACAAATTGGGTACCCGACAGCCGACCGTTTCATCAAATCCCGGCCGTCGTTCCGCGTAAACAGGTCGTCCCTCCTGCCGGAGAATTGTACTTCGCCGAGAGAGAGCATCAGCAAGTCGTCTGCATAAGGGAGAAGAAAATTCAGGTCGTGCGTTACTATGACGATGGTTTTGCCTCGATTTTTGAGAAGTGAAATGAGATTGCCGAGGAACTTCTTTTCGCGGATCGATAACCCGGCGGTCGGTTCATCCAGTGCAAGCACGGGCGTGTCCATGGCAGCCGACCCGGCGATCGCTACAAGCCTCCTCAATGCATAAGTGAGCGAGTACGGATTTGATTTGAGATGTTCGCCGAGGTGAAACGCTTCGACGATCGGATCCAGCAGAGAACCGTCGGCACCGATGTTGTCAATTCCGAACCGGAGCTCCTTTTCGACGTCCTGCGCGAACAGCTGGTCGTCGGGATTCTGAAAGCTCAGCGCGCACAAACGGGCCAGCTCGCTGGTTTTCCTGTCTTTTGTGCTGGTATCTCCAAGATGCACCTCACCTCTGGACGGTTTGAGTATCCCGTTCATCAGCCTCAGGAATGTGCTCTTGCCCGAACCGTTCTGTCCGACGACAAGGACGGTCCTTCCCGAATTAAATTCGCAGGAGACGTTTTTCAACGCCTCTGTAGATCCATATGCGAAGAAAACATTTTCATATTTCACGCTCATATCCGGTCCCTTAACCTCCTCATGGCCCTTCTATAATCAAGTTCATAGGCTGGCGACCGTATTTCTTCGCGGATAATGCCTCTTCTGGTTGCCTCGTCGACGCAGATCGCCCAGGCAGGCAAATCCAGATATTCCGATGTGGACCGGTTTATTGCCACATCCGGTCGGCCGTCAGCCGCGATCATACCGCCCGAAAGAACGACGAGCCGGTCGGCCACTTTCAGTGTCAGGTAAGGATCGTTCTCGGCTATCAGGAGGGCCATTTCTTTCTTGAGTTCCAATAACACATCCGCCAGGTATGCGGTCGTCTCAGGATCAAGCTGGCTCAACGGTTCGTCCAGAATGAGGAGCTCAGGCTTAACCGCAAGCGCAGCTGCGAGGACCACTTTCTGCTTTTCCCCGCCAGAAAGTTCCAGCGGGTTGCGCTGCGCCAGGTGTCCGATCCTGATCTTCTCTATGGCTTCTTCGACGCGCCGGCGTGTCTCCTCCCGGGGGAGGCCGAGGTTCTCACAAGGGAAGGCGATCTCTTCAAAGACCGAGGAGCGCAGGTAAGTTATCTGCGCGTAAAAATTTTGCAGGACCACTGCCATTCCTGATCCTGTTCCCTCACCCCTACTGCGTCTCAGGATTGTTCCTCCCTGTCTGGCGGCGGGATATGTTTCAAGAAGTCCGGCCGCGGCAAGACAGAACGTCGACTTGCCGGAACCGCTCAGCCCGCTGACAACGAGGCTCTCGAGTTCGTTTATATCGAGATTGAGGCCGCGAAGAGCCGGCGGTGAATCATCAGAATAGGAAAGCGAGAAATCCTTGAAAGAAATCAGAGCCATTTCGTGAGCCTCAGCACCCAGAAGCAGATTGCTGCCGCAAGGATAATTCTGCCTTCAGATCG
>JAJYGB010000381.1 GCA_021785235.1 Bacteroidota bacterium | reverse complement strand
TGAGGCCGGCTCCCCCCATCTTTTCCAAGTTGTGACGAATCGGGATAACTTGGAATAACCAGACGTATCCGTTTAGTAAAGAGCGAGGGGAATTGAATTAAACGGATCGGGTTATCATTCGTCAGCCTATGGTAGAAGATAACGGAGGTCAAATGAAGCACTTACTCTTGTATGCGGGAACAATAATTCTCGCGGGGCTATTCGGCGGCTGTGCCGAACCTGAGATGTTGTACCACGCGAATCCTGTCTCTGAGAATACCGTCTGGTATTCGGGAAGAGAGTTCGTGACGCAGACCGAAGACAGTATAACCGTTTCGGTGGCCTTTGAAAATGAACTCGATGGTGCCATGACATTCTATGTTGTGGTTGGAAATTACGGGTCACAATGCGTGCTCATCGCCCCGGAAAACATCTATTGTGAAGGAAGCGCTCGATATGTGAAAGAGGTAACCGACTTCGAGACAATGGCGGTCAGCAGTGACACGGTGAGCGAAACCGATACGGTTTACGCGCTCAATCCGGAAACAGAGCTCCAGGGGATTGACAAACAAGCTGCACAGGCGACCGCGACATACGCCAACAACACAGGCCTCAATGTCGCCGCCGGGTTGCTTCAGCTTGTGGGTAATGTCGCTACTATTGGCCAGAACAAGACGAGGGAAGAATTGCACCGCGAAGATCGGGCAAGAAGAGAGGTTGCCGAATCGCAAAATAACAACAATCTCAATTACTCACTGCAATCGGCGAGTCTTGCGGATCAGAGGGCATATTGGGAAGGCGCGGCCCTGCGAAAGACGACTCTCTTCCAGGATAATGCCATCGGTGGAAAGGTACGGGTTCCGGTTGACCAGCATGCCAGAACGTTGAAGCTGATTGTGCCGATAGCAGGGACCACTTTTTCTTTTGAGTTCAATCAGCGCCCGCTTCCGCTTCAGTAATTCTTCCGGGTGTCAACGATCTCCGGGGAAATTACATCGCGCAAGCGTTTGGAGTTGAGAGCGGCATAGAATGGCGAAGGAGGCACAGGCCTCCTTCGTCTTTGTCGTAATATAGATCCGATTTACGATTACGAGTTGTCGCCCTCTGCCTGCTTCGCGGCGAAGGACTCGTTCATCTCTTCCTGGGCCGATTTTCCTGCCTGAAGAGCCGCCAGGTCTTTCGCTTTCTGCGAGATTAGCGCGGCGTCTTTCTTCGAGCCGGAGGCGGACGAAGTGCTTTTGGATGGGCTCTGCGTATCAGTCGACGAAGTCGCCGCAGCCTGAGCCGCAGTGCTTCCTGAGTTGATAGGACTTACTCCCATGGCTTGTAACTCCTCTCTTTATGTGGAAAGAATTGCTTCGCCGGCATTGCGCCGGCCATGTATTACTATCTCGACAATGCGGCGATGAACTTGAGGGGATGCGGCGAATTGCCACGGGGAAATAAACCGACATTGGAATCCGTCTGCTTTCTCTGAATCTTTCCGTGTCGGAACTCAGAACCTGCCGAGCATGGCGTAAAAAACGAGTAACGTCGTGCCCGCGCCCCATGTCAGGAGCGCTATGGTTCCACTTACCTTCGTGAATTCCCAGAAGCTAAAGGGGGCCCTTTCCTTGGAAAGCTCGAGCACAATCATATTGGCAACAGAGCCGGCGACTGTCAAATTGCCGGCGAAGGTGGAGCTCATCGCAAGGACGAGCCACATGAGGTGGGGTGAGCTGAACGCGGTTATCCAGTGCTGCACGACCATGACGTAGGGAACGTTCGAGACTATATTCGAAAGGACCAGCGAAGCGAAAGAAAATGTCGTGATTTGATGGATGATGGAGACAGAGAAGTATCCTTCAAGCGCGGTGTGGGCGTCTTCGACCAGCCCGGCCCGGCTTATGCCAGCCACGACAACGAACAGGCTCGCGAAGAAAAGGAGAAGAGACCAGTTCACCTTCGCGAAGATTTCATCGGGCCGCCGGTTGGCCGCGAGGACGAGGAGCGAGGCGCCAAGGATAGCCATGAAAGCCAGTCTTATTCCCAGAGAGAAGCCGACTATCACGACGAGCATCACTATACATGATTTGTAAAGCAGAATCTTATCAGGTTTACCGGTCGGTTCTATCCTGTAAGGCGGGAGAGCGTCCTTCAGCCTGTTGCCGAAGAGGTACCGGAGCACAAGAAAGTCGATCACCAGTCCAGCTACCGCAATTGGAAACATTGCCAGAAAAAATTTCATGTAGGGCCAGCCGGAATATGTGGCGATAAGCATATTCTGCGGATTTCCGACCAGTGTCGCGACACTACCGATGTTTGCGCTGGTGGCCAGCGCAAGGAGAAAAGGTTTCGGATCGATCTTCGCGCGACTGGTCAGGAGGAGGACGAGAGGGGTCATCATGAGACATATTGTATCGTTCACGAAGAACGCCGATAGAATTCCGCTCGAGACAACTATGGTGAGGAGAAGGCCATTGCCGGTGCGCGCCCGCTTCAGAACAAAACTTGCGATCATGTCAAAGAAGCCCCCAACTTGCAGGTAGGCCACGATTATCATCATCCCGAGGAGGAGGACGATAGTGTCTAAGTTTATTGCCCTGTAGGCGTCGTTTACAGTGAGAACCCCGAAGGCGATCATTGCGACCGCCCCGATCATTGCTCCAGAGGTTCTATCTAAGTGAAGAAATGGTAGTCTTTGTGCCGATATGGCGAGGTAAGTGAACGCAAAGATGATTACCGCTGCGAGGATCATCCAATTTCATATCTGGTGCAGCGTGTATGAGCGGAGCCTGTCGGGGACAAGGCAGTCGTTTATCTTGACTACGGTTTCATCGAACGGGGTGTCGTCCGCGTTCTGAAACGCCTCGTCGTTTTCATAGGTGTAGATTTCCATGAAGTTGTTTGGCGAGCCCTGGACCTCATAAACTTCGAGCTTCGCGATCCCCGAGGATTCATACCCCGACTTGAGTTCATTGATCAATTTCAGATACTCGTCACGTTTTTGAGAATGTACTTCGTAATTGATCTCCAGTAGAACTTTCGACATTTAT
>JAJYGB010000021.1 GCA_021785235.1 Bacteroidota bacterium | reverse complement strand
TTTCATCCCTGTTCTCAATTGTGAGAAAAGAAATACACCTATTAGCGTCTACGACGTACGGCTCGACGATGGCGTCCGTCGGACAGGCATCGATGCAAGCGCGGCAGCTCCCGCAATGATCGGTTTCGGGTAAATCGTACACAAAATCGAGGTCGGTGATGACTTCAGCCAGGAATATCCATGATCCGATCTCCCTGTTAATTACATTAGTGTGTTTACCGATCCAGCCAATTCCCGCGCGCCGCGCCCATGCCTTGTCCATAACCGGGCCGGTATCGGAATACCATATAAATTTGTTCGCCGGAAATTTTGACGATAGTTCGGCGACATATTCCTTAAGGATCTTGCCCAGCACGAGATGGTAATCATCCCCCCACGCGTACCTGGATATCTTCGCCGAAAAGGCCTCGTGCTGGAATGGCGTGTAGTAATTCTTCCCCAATGAGATGACAGATCGTGCCCCGTCGAGCACACGGCCGGGATCGGCTCTCTTGTCGACATTCGATTCCATCCAGCGCATGCTCGCCTGGTAACCTCGCGAGAGCCATTCCCTAAGATGCTCCACCTCATCATCCAACGGATTCGCCTCCGCGACTCCTACCAGCTCGAACCCTTTTTCCGTTGCGAGCCTTTTTACAAAGCGCGTGTCAGATTCCCTGTCGCTTCCCATTCTGCGAGACTACCACCCGAATTCATTAACGATTTTTCTCACGTAAACCTCGCCGTCTTCTACCTTCACTTCCAACATCTTCAACTTACCGCTTTGATTAACGCATTTCCCCGTCTTCAGGTTGTAGGTCCATCCATGCATCGGGCAGGTAAGTTCATCTCCCTGGATCTGACCGCCGTATTTATCCACGAGCGGCGTGTGCTGATGGGGACAGATATTCAGGAAAGCGCGTATGTCATCCCCAATTCTTACAACCGCGATTTCGTCGTCTTCGAGTTTACGCGTGATGCCTTTGCTTTCTCGGATATCGGAAAGGGACACGATTTTTATGAAATCATCCAACAGGGGAACTCCACTTATATTCGGAATGCGTTTCAACTGACGCCGCTATTAGGCGCGTGGTTATCGAATCACATAATTGGCGCTTGTTCTTCGTGATGCTACTTCTCCCTCAAATCGACAGGCGCGCCCGCTCTGTAGCCCTTCTCGGTTTTCTCTACCATGGTGGCGGCGTATTTCGGGTCGTGCTCGAAAAAGAGCGTGAAGCCGCGCTCGACGGCCTTCTTTAAGATATCCTTCTTCTCCTCCAATGTCGTCAATGGAGAATTGTCGTATCCCATAATATAAGGGAGCGGAACATGCGACGAGGTGGGAATTGTGTCGCCAGGATGGTACAGCGCCTTACTTCCATCGGTCACCAGAATAGTCTGGTGTCCCACGGTATGACCGTTCGTTACGTTCAAAAATATTCCAGGGAGAAATTCCGTTGCGCCATCCAACAGCGTGAGCCTCCCCTCTTCGAATAGAGGGACATATCTTTCGTTCCGGTAGCTTGCCTGATCCTTTTCAGAGGGGTGAACGGCCCATTCGTATTGTTTCTTCTGGACATAGTAAGTCGCGTTCGGGAATGTCGGCTTGATTTCGCCCTCGCCGTCAACATAAGTCGCCCCGCCGACATGATCGAAATGAAGATGGGTGAGTATGACGTCTGTTATGTCGGTTGCCGAGAGGCCGGCTGCGTTCAGCGAGTCGCGAAGGGTGTATTTCGAGTTATCGATTCCGTAGATCTGAGAGAACTTCTGATCCCACCCCTCGCCGACTCCGGTGTCGACGATGATCCGGCGCTTGCCTGTCTCTATAAGGAGCGCGCGGGCCGCCATTTCGATACGGTTCTTCTGATCGGATGGATTTGACTTTTCCCAAAGGACTTTAGGGACGACTCCGAACATTGCGCCGCCGTCAAGGTAGAAGCGACAAGTCTCGAGCGCCGTGAGCGCGTACTCTCCTATTCGCATAATTTCACCGGCATTGGTCTTGTGTTTCTCCTCATTTTCCTCGGCGAGCATATACAGAAAAGGTCGGGTTTTGGACCCGACCTTTCATAAAATTCCCCCGTCAACCCTGTGACGTGAAAACGTTCCTTACTACTTTCTAAATCTGGAGGTAGCGGCAGAAAGCTCAAGGCCCGCAAGTTCGGGATTCAGTTGCACCGCCCGCGCGAAGAGGACCTCTTCAGCTTCAGGATGGTTAGGATCAGGTACGCAGCAGTCGACCGGACAGACCGCGGCGCATTGTTCCTGCTCGTGGTGACCGACGCATTCCGTGCACTTATCAGGAACTATGTAATAGAAATCGTTTGAAATCGGGGGATGCTTTTCGCCGGAGAGTTCCCACTCGACGCCACCCGCGTAGATTGCCGTGTTTGGGCATTCAGGTTCGCAGGCGCCGCAGTTAATACACTCTTCAGTGATGAACGTAGCCATTAATGTTCTCCTTTTTAATTATTCGATGCCGGAGCGAGTTTGACATTGGGAAGGCTCGCCTGCGGCGACTTCGGCACCGCCGGTATCGATTCAGTCATCTCAGATACACTGCCATTTATATCAACTAACAAAAAATATCATAATCATTCGCGGTCATACATCATGCTACGCCGCACGTCGGGAGGGAGATGAATCTATCCACGGTGTTGGAATAATAGTTATTTACCGGATATTGCCCGCCGACAGTATTGAAAACATCCGTACTCAAAAGGATCGAACGAATCGCCACGCGGTGCTCCGGACACACATAGATTCGATTTAGCAATCTCGACCTCTAACTCGACCGTTCAAAGAATTGCCGGGAAGCTAGCAGCCCTTCACCGACATAACGAGTGAAATATATCAAGGGAGGGAGAAAGATTCAATGTTATCCGGAGGCTGAGGCCAGTCACAAAACCTTTAACCCCTCCTGCCGTGCAAGGCTAAATAGTTATCGATGGCCAGCTAGGGGCTTAACAATTACACAGAGTAACACTAAAGACGAAGGGAGTGACGCGGAGAGAAGAGAAGTTTCTCTGTGAAA
>JAJYGB010000121.1 GCA_021785235.1 Bacteroidota bacterium | reverse complement strand
TAAATCGTTCTCTCCATGTCATCACTGTTCCGACCTTTCAAACTGCGATTCGCTGAAAACGTCCGCCTGGAACGTGAACAGCTGAGCATCCTTCCAGTCGCCGGCCTGCAATCCCGCCTTGTAACAAAGTTGATCGAGGAAGACCTGTTTACTCCACCCGGTTTCTGTTGCCACCTGCGGAAGGAAGACGGCCTGTCTGTTTCCCTTTCTTATGACAACCCCGTCACGTCCCAGGACAATTTCATCGGCATTCTTCACCGGCGCGAAAGGGGTGAGCACCGAGATCTCTATTTCCACTTGCGAAAGTTCTTCTTTGCTCAAAGGATTAAACCGCCCATCTTTGAAGGCGGCCTGAAGTGCCATCGCGCCGACTGCCGTGCATAACGGCCGGTCCTCCGACATATTTCCGATGCATCCGCGCAGCTCGCCGTGCTTCCTCAACGTGACGAAGGCGCCTCTCTTCACCTTGAGAAAAGAATTGAAACCGCGGGGGAGAGGAACCGTCTCCGTCGCGAAGATGTGTTCAAGATTCTTCCGCGCATATTTCAGGAGGGCGATCTTGTCCGATGAAGTGAGCTTGTAGGAAGAATCCATCACCAAAGTATCCGGATCAACCTGCGTGACTGCCTCGCCTTTGCCGATGACGACCGCTCCATACCCGACGACCTGATCGGATCTTCCGACCGGGTTATAACCGGAATTGCTGTAACTGACTATCGCCGCGTGAGTCGCGCCAAGCTCTTTCGCCGCGGCGATGGCAGCCATGATCGGAGCTTCACCGCACGCACAAGTCGATAGCTGAGGAATGTTCCGGTGAACTTGCTTTTCCAGCTCGGAGTGTATCCTGTCGATATCCAGACTTGCTATGGTCCTGAGAGTGGAATTGTCAATTCTTACCGCATCGTCGAAGCGCGGGTAGTGGGAAAGGTCTGAGCTTGCCACTATCAACGCTTTCCTGTTCTTCAAAATCCCGGCTAGAATTCGTCCGAACCTGGTGCACATGTCGGGGTCTGCTTCGCCTACGATTACCGGCAGAATCTTTGCATTGGGAAACAAATATTTTATGAAGGGTATTTGGACTTCGATGGAGTGTTCCTTCTCGTGGACTTCGATGTTCGTCGTTACGTCGGGATCGGCCTTGACCAGTTCTTCTGCCGCCTTCTCATCGACCGCGGCAGTGCCGATCGGAGTTACAAATGCGCCTCCCGGGTAAACCGAGATCCCTGTAAATCCGGCCGTCGTGTGATTTGTCCCGAGCACGACAATCAAATCGTACTCGCCGTGTCTTACCTGATTATATCCGTCCGCGGCGATCTGCCCGGCAAAAATATATCCGGCATGTGGGACAATAATAGCGATAGGGCGATCAGCCTTAGTGGGTTCAGCATCGTTCATGAATGACGCGATCGACTTGCTCAGCGTCGTCGAATCGGCGGAATAAAACTGGCCCGCAAAGGCGGGACTCCTGACAAGGCCGTCCTGTGAACTTCGCGAGTCAAGCTTCTGGCCACTACATGAACCGATGAGGAACAGAAAGACGATGCAGTAACAGATCCTTTTCATAATCGGCCTCTTTTCTTCAAATAGGAGCTGGATGCGTCTCATTTGCGAAACACCTTCAACTTGAGGAGGTTTCGAAAGCTCCGGTTTCCGGCGATTCAACGCAACGGAACATTCGCGACGGTTATCCGCTCATCAATTCCACACGCCCGCGATCGGTTTGCCGCAGTATTCGCAGCGGCCATCCTTCAAATGGTTCTCCACCGCGAAGAAGCCACTCCGTTTAATGACGATCTTGCCGCATCCCGGACAATATGTGGAATTACCCGGGTGGCCGGGAACGTTTCCGACGTACGCGTAATGAATTCCTTTGGACATCGCGATATCTCTCGCCCGTTCCAGTGTGGAGATGGGAGTCGGCGGAAGATTCTGGAGTTTGTAGTCCGGATGAAACCTGGTGAAATGGACGGGGACATCAGGTCCCACCTCATCGACGATCCAACCCGACAGTTCATTCAACATTCTTTCCGAGTCATTCAGAGTCGGGACGACGAGATTCACGATTTCTAAGTGGGTATTGCTCTTCGAAATCTGTTTTATGCTCCGGAGGACCGGCTTAAGCTCAGCATTGCACACCTTTTGGTAAAAATCTTCGCTGAAGCCCTTGAGGTCGATCTTTATGCCGTCGAGGACGTCGCACATTTCCTGCAACGGATCCTGATTCATGAAGCCGCAGCTCACGAGCACGGTCTTCAAGTTTCTTTTCCTCGCCTCGCGCGCAATATCGGTCAGGTACTCGATGAACACTGTCGGCTCATTATAAGTGAACGCGATGACGGGGACGCCTTCGGATTTCGCGTTGCCGGCGATCTCTTCAGGTGGTACATATCTGACGGCGTAGTCTTCGGGTTTGGCCTGCGAGATTTCCCAGTTCTGGCAGAACTGGCATGAAAGCGGGCAGCCTGCCGTTGCGAGCGAGTATGCCTGGCTTCCCGGGAGGAAGTGAAAGAGCGGCTTCTTCTCTATCGGGTCGGTGTGGATCGCGATAGGTCTGCCGTAGACAAGGCTCCTGAGTTTTCCCTCCACATTCATTCTGGCCCTGCATTTCCCATGCTCGTTTTCTTTTATGACACATCCCTGCGCGCATAGAAGACATTTTACGATATTCTTCTCGTGAGCGAACTGGGTTTTGCCGCCGATTTCCGAAACCGAATGGCACTTCAGACAATCTGCGCTTTCAGATTCCGTCGATAGCCAGTATCTGGCAAGGGGAGAGTCTAAGTAGGATTGTGTTTTATCGTCCGTCCCGGGAATATGCTCCATCAACGCGAACAAGTCCCTAAGCATCGACGGGCAAGAGAGTATACCGTACGCGCCGCCGATGACGAGGCCGGACTTTGAGATGAATTCACGCCGAGATAGATATATCATGCTCGCCTACTTCCAGGCGCAGATTGAGGTTTGCGAATAGAGATCGGAGGAAATTCTGTGCATGACCTGAACACCATCACAACGCCGGCTTCCTTGAAA
>JAJYGB010000055.1 GCA_021785235.1 Bacteroidota bacterium | reverse complement strand
TGAGCGGGCTTGTATTTAGCTAAACATTTGTTCCCACCGCGCCCGGTTGTCTTCGGGCGCCGTCGGACAAAACCCACCAAAATCCTGAGGTTGCGATGGTACAGTTTGGCGGCGTTGACTATTTCAATACCGATAGTCTTCTTTTCGAAGAAGAGAGACTTGTCAGGGACACCGTGCGCGACTTCGTCTCCAAAGAAGTCATTCCGATAATCGAGAAGCATTTCCGCGAAGGTACATTTCCAATTCATCTCGTTAAAAAGATGGGTGAGCTCGGCCTCCTCGGTCCGACATTTCCTTCAAAGTATGGCTGTGCCGGGATGAACAATATATCGTACGGACTTATCATGCAGGAACTCGAACGCGGCGATTCGAGTATCAGAAGTTTCGCATCCGTTCAGAGCGGACTTGTGATGTATCCTATCTTCACGTTCGGCAGCGACGAGCAGAAGGAACGCTGGCTTCCGAGGCTCGCGAAAGGCGATGCCATCGGATGTTTCGGACTCACGGAGCCGGACTTCGGTTCAAACCCCGGCGGGATGAAGACACACGCGGTGAAGAAGGGGAACAAGTTCGTTTTGAACGGCGCCAAGATGTGGATCACCAACGGTACAATTGCCGACGTCGCCGTGGTGTGGGCAAAGCTCGACGGGAAAGTGAGAGGGTTTCTGGTCGAGAAGGCGACGAAAGGCTTCACCGCTCCGGAGATGAAGGGAAAACATTCGCTGAGGGCTTCTGTAACAAGCGAGCTCGTTTTCCAGGATTGTGAAATACCCGAAGAAAATTTGCTCCCCGGATCGAACGGCCTGAGATCGCCTTTGTCATGCCTGGACCAGGCGCGTTACGGAATTGCGTGGGGCGCCATAGGCTCAGCGATGGCCTGCTACGACGCGGCATTGAACTATGCGAAATCACGCATACAGTTCGATAAGCCGATCGCGGCGTTTCAGATTACGCAGGAGAAGCTTGTGTTCATGGTGAGTGAGATAACTAAAGGACAGCTCCTCAACCTTCAACTCGGCAGGTTAAAGGACCAGAATAAACACAGGTCGACACAGGTCTCGATGGCGAAGCGCAACAACGTCCACTTTGCGCTTGAGATCTCACGCCTCGCGCGAACGATTCTCGGCGCGAACGGAATTCTCGATGAGTACCCGGTAATGAGGCATATGGCGAACCTGGAAAGTGTCTATACTTACGAAGGGACGCACGATATTCACACGCTGATTATCGGTGCAGACGTGACCGGGATTCAGGCGTTTTCGTGACAGATGCTATGCCGCAGGCGGTATGCAGTAAGGAACGATGAGCAAGAATCAAGCGGCAAGAAAAGAGAGGCGAGAGATTGAAGACTTGTTCGAGATACATCGAAGGGAAGTGGAGAAGACGTAAATGAAAATCAATAATAAGATAACCGGCGATGCTTTGACGTTCGACGATGTATTGTTGCTTCCTCATTATTCAACCGTCCTTCCGCGCGAGACGGATGTCCGCACGAATTTCACAAGGGGGATCAAACTCAATATTCCACTTGTCAGCGCTGCCATGGACACGGTCACGGAGAGCGAGCTTGCAATTGCGCTTGCCCGCGAAGGCGGAATCGGGATTATACATAAGAATTTTTCGATAGCGCAACAGGCAGAACAGGTGGACCACGTCAAGCGGTCGGAGAGCGGTATGATCACCGACCCTGTGACGCTTGGGCCTGGCCATACGGTCCGTGAGGCCATTGCCGTAATGAACAAATACCACATCTCCGGGATACCGATTGTAAACGGTGAGATACTCGTCGGGATCCTCACAAACCGGGACCTGAGGTTTGTCGACGATCACGACCGCAAAGTCTCGGAATTCATGACGACCGAACATCTGGTCACGGCCAGAGTCGGAACAACTCTCGAGGACGCCGAAAAGATTTTGCAGAAGTATAAGGTCGAGAAGCTGCCGGTCGTCGACAACTCCGGCAAGCTGCGCGGCCTGATCACGTTTAAGGATATTCAGAAGAAAAAGCGCTACCCTTACGCGTGCAAGGACGAGCGGGGAAGACTGCGCGTCGGAGCTGCTGTCGGAGTGAAGGGGGAAACGTTTGATCGCGTCGAAGCGCTGGCGAGAGCCGGAGTAGATGTAGTAATCGTGGATACAGCGCACGGACATTCCCGCGGCGTCATAGAAATGGTGAAGATGCTGAAGAAGAAATATCCCGGGCTCCAACTTGTCGCAGGAAATGTCGGGACCAAAGAGGGAACTTCTGCGCTCATAAAAGCCGGGGTGGACGGTGTCAAGGTCGGGATCGGACCGGGCAGCATCTGCACGACGCGCGTCGTTGCGGGAATAGGCATCCCGCAGATTACCGCTGTGATGGAGTGTGCATCGGTCGCAGCCAGGAACAAAGTCCCGATAATAGCGGACGGCGGCATAAAACAGACGGGTGATATCGCCAAGGCAATTGCTGCCGGAGCCGACAGCGTGATGATTGGAAATTTGTTTGCGGGAGTGGAGGAAAGCCCCGGTGAAAAGATGCTTTACGAGGGAAGAGCTTATAAGACTTATCGGGGCATGGGATCGCTGGAGGCGATGAAAGCCGGAAGCAGCGACCGGTATTTCCAGGACGTCGAAGACGATATTAAGAAACTTGTCCCAGAAGGAATAGAAGGCCGGGTTCCATACCGCGGGCCGTTGAGCGATACCGTCTACCAGATGGTCGGCGGTCTCAGATCGGCAATGGGTTACCAGGGCTGCAAGACGATCCGGGACCTGAAAAAGAACGGGAAGTTCGTCAGGATTACCTCTGCCGGACTGACGGAAAGTCACCCGCACGACGTCGATATCGTCAAAGAAGCGCCGAATTACCATCTATGAATTTGACCGACTTGCAGAAAGACTCGATTGGGTTCATAAAGAAACTACAGTCTCATCTCAGGAGAAATTCTCTTGACGCATTCTTTGTTGCCGATATCCCGAACGTCCGTTACCTCACCACCTTCAGCGGCACTTCTGGATATTGCCTTGTCCTGCGGGACAGCGCATTTTTCCTGA
>JAJYGB010000443.1 GCA_021785235.1 Bacteroidota bacterium | reverse complement strand
TGATCGGCATCTTTGCCGGCGTCTTCCCCGCCCGCAGAGCGGCTGCAGTGGATCCCGTAGAGTCGCTCAGGTACGAATAAGATATCTGCGCCGGCCCGCCGTCGTTCCGATCCGATACATGCGGGCCGCAAAACCTCCTCCTTCTCAATAGCCGCGCTCTACCAAACTCAAACATTATTGAACAAATGGCTCCATTCCTTCGTTTATATTATTAGTGCGTTCGAAAAGAACAATTCAAAAGCGGAAGGCTAGTCATGGACATGAATTACTTAGACAAATCCGTCGGTGATAATGGTGGACGGGCGTTCGATATACGAACCTGGATTGATAAAGGGCTGAGCTGGGACAAATATCTCTCCGAATGCAAACAGAACGTGGAGAGGATGATAGGCATTTACCAACGGCTTTCTGCCCCTAAAGAACGAGTAGAATTCCTCAAGGCCAAGGGAGTTCACACAATTCTTTGTATTGCCGAAGACTGGTGCCCGGACTGCGTTCAAAACGTTCCATTGATAGTCAGGCTCTCTGAAGCTCTCCCTTCAGCCGACCTTAGACTCTTCTTTCGTGACAAAAACGAAAAGCTCATGGACCACTATCTAACCAACGGCAAGAAAGTGGTTCCGACTGTCATATTCTTCGATAATAAATTAGTCGAGCTCGGAAAGTGGGCGGGGCCAAGCCGAAAAGCAAAGACCTGGACAATAGATACTTTGATCAAGTGTCGCAAGATTGCCGATATTCCCCAGGAAGAAAGAGATAGTTTCGGAGCGGTATATGATGAGAAATTCCTGAACGAATTTGTTAACGAATCGATATCAGAAATGGAAGACATACTCGGTTGATCCACCGCCTGCCTTTGAAAGTTGGCGACTTCCGAATTTAACCTTAAGACTTACGAGGCCCGCAGTTGCACAGTATAACCGTATCATTCAAGCCGGACAAGGAACAAAGGGAAGCAATTGGAAGGATCTTCTCGGGAAACGACCTGTCGTTCCTGGTCGATTATGACGACAAGAAACGGCGAGCGGATCGGCTGGACCAGACAGAACTTCTCATAGCTTGGAATCCGACAAACGAATTCGATGACGACGATCGAAAACATCTCTACAACGTAAAGTTCGTTCAGCTTATCTCGGCGGGTTATGATCATCTGAAATTCGAAATGTTCAGTCCGGGATGCCGGATAGCAGCAAACCAGGGCGCGTACGCGTTGCCTATGGCTGAGCATGTTGTCGCAATGATTCTCGAGAGGGCCAAGAAGCTCAGGCAATATCACGACCTTCTCGCCGACGGAAAGTTCGAGCAGCGGAGAAGCGTCACGAAACAGATCACCGGTTCGACCCTCGGGGTAGTCGGATTCGGATCAATTGGCAAAGAGGCCGCTCGAATGATGAGCCCTTTCAGTGTGAGAGTGCTCGCTATCAACACTACAGGAATGACCGATCAGCAGGTCGAGTTCTGCGGGACACTGAAAGATCTTGATTTCGTTCTGGCGAAATCTGATTTCATAGTGCTCTCTCTTCCCTTGAACGAGGGAACTCAAGGATTGATCGGAAATCGTGAGCTTGAGATAATGAAGCCGGACGGCATACTGGTGAACGTGGCCCGCGGGGCGATAGTACAGCAGAAGGCGCTATTTGAACATCTGAAGTCACATCCGGAGTTCTCGGCGTGCATAGATGCCTGGTGGGTGGAGCCATTCAGACAAGGCAAGTTCCAAATCGACTACCCTTTCTTCGAGCTTCCAAACCTTCTCGGCTCGCCGCACAACTCGGCAATGGTTGATGGCATCATGGTTCACGGCGTGGCCCGCGCAGCAGAGAATGCCCTTGAATTCCTCGGTAATGGCAATGTGAAAGGACTCGTGCCACGCCCCGATTAACCTCCTGACTCACCAACGGGCATCTCGACCGGCTCCCGCGAGAGGATTCCAGGTCGCTACTTCAGCTTGAAGAATGCCACGAAGTAAAGGAGCACTATAGCCACCCCGATACCATACATAACAACCGACACTTTCTCGGCGGTTGTGGCAGTCTTCCAATCTTTAACTGGTGGAAGGATAAATGGGGCCGCGACCACGATCACAAGGAGGATCGCTATCAGCGGCGGTATCCCGAGGTCAGAGTACCATTTCAGAAGCTGGTCAATCATGAATCAACACTCGTCACCACAAATGACATCGCACCGACACCGCGTGTGCCCGTTTCTTTCACCGCACAACCTTCGGCCGTACTTATCGCTTCGAGTTATTATGTCCATCATTCTTGTCATAAATTCATAAAATCCTGTCGCATTCTCAAGCACATCAAGCACACGCGTGATAATCGCTCTCCGTCATTTTATTGTTATTGAACGTCACTTCGGCTAAATTTCCCTGCATTTTTGTATCGTTAGTCAGCGCTGACTCGGCGGTGGATCCCAAAAGGAGCACCTGCAGTTCTTCAATTGTCAAACATCGAAAGGAACCCGATATGAAAGTACTTATTGCCGACAAGCTTTCGGAAAAAACTGTCATCGCATTGAAGACTCTCGGCATGGAGGTCACCGTAAATCCCGACCTCTCTGCCGACGATTTGCCAGGCGTGGTTCGTGACACGGACATACTTGTCGTGCGCTCCACCAAAGTCACCCAAAAGGCAATCGACTCCGCGAAGAAGCTCTCCCTGATTATTCGGGCCGGCGCGGGAGTAAACACAATAGATCTGGCATCGGCCAACTCTAGGGGGATATACGTATCAAACTGCCCTGGGAAAAACACAGAAGCGGTGGCCGAGCTCGCGATCGGACTGCTGATTGCCGCCGACAGACAAATCGTAAATGCCACTTCTGACATGCGAAACGGTATGTGGAAGAAAAAGGCGTACGGCAAATCCCGCGGCCTCAAGGGGCGGACACTTGGAATTATCGGGTTTGGCGCCATTGGTAAAGCGGTCGCCGCTCGCGCCATGGCACTTGAAATGAATGTCATCGCTTGGTCGAAGAGCCTCAGCAAGGACATCGCAGACTCTTACGGTATTGGCTACGCGGCGGACATTGCATCGCTCGCTAAAC
>JAJYGB010000292.1 GCA_021785235.1 Bacteroidota bacterium | reverse complement strand
GACCGACTCACCGAGTTTGTCGATCCCGACAAACTGCAGGGCTGCCGGGTCGAACTTCAGCGGCTGATCTGCACACGAGTATCCAATGGACGAAGCCATGACACTAGCAACGTGAGTTATCGCGGTCAATTCAGGATTGACCTCGGCGTACCACGGAGTTGGGTGAAACTGGATAGCCTCGACAAGATAAGGGGGGAATCTCCATTTAGATGCGAGCCACGCTCCGATCTCACCGTGCGTCGTGCCGGTGACCACGACCTCCGCCTGCGAGGGTTGCATGTTTTCCTCATCGACGAGCCTGTTGATCTCATCGAAGTCTTCCTGGAAATACCTGTAGAGAACAAGCGTTCCCATGTCGTGGAGGAGGCCGGCGGCGTATGCCTCGCCGGGAAGCTTGTACCGTATCTCTCTAGCGAGAGAGCGGCCTGCCGATGCCGCATCGATCGAGTGCTTCCAGAACTTTGTCGGATCGAAGTTCCCCGTAACGTTTCCCCTGAAAAGGTCTTCCAGAGCTAGAGAAAGTGCAGTCTCTTTAAGAGTCTCGAATCCGAGTTCGGCTATCGCCCGCTCGACAGTAGAAATCTTCCCTGCAAACCCGTAATATGGCGAATTCGCGAGTCGGAGTATCTTCGTGGCCAAGGCCGGGTCTTTTGAAATTATCCTTGCCAGCTCCGCTGCACTGCTGTCGGAATTGCCCGTAAGGCGAATCACCTCGAGTGCGGTCTCTGGAAATGCAGGCAAGTCTCTTATAGATACCAACCCATCAGTCAGTTGTCCGACCGCCGTCATATTTGAACAACCTTTTGGAATGACTCCTTTAGCCGGGATATAACCGCGGAATGTATCTGGGACACCCTTGACTCGCTTATGCCGAGAGTTCTTCCGATCTCCTTGAACGTAAGCTCCTCGTAGTAGTAGAGAGTCAGGACCATCCGTTCCCTTTCAGGAAGCTTCTTCAGGCTTTTCACAAGCTCCTCCTTCATTTCCGTGTCCTCGAACTGCTCGATAACTACGCTGTCGCTGCCGATGACATCTTCCAGAGTCATTTCTTCACCGATGGCTTTCGTCAGGGAGACAGCTTCGGAGTTTGCAAGATATCCTTTGATTTGTTCGAACTCGCTTATGCTCATGTTGATCGCGCGTGCGTACTTGTCACCGTTGACGCTGTTCATATCGAGCTCGTTCAGAGCTTTCGAAGCTTTCTTGTACTTATCACGTACCGACCTCGGCAGCCAGTCTACCTTCCTTATTTCGTCCAGCATGACTCCGCGAATTCTTTGGGAAGCGAACGTCTCGAATTTCACCCCTCTGTACGGGTCGAACCTATCGATGGCCTCGACCAGTCCTATGATACCGATACTTACAAGGTCGTCGCCGTTGAACACGCACTTTTGCGGAAGGATAATCACCCGCGCGGCGAACTTAACAAGGCCCATGTAAGCAAGAACGAGCTCTTTCTTCACGGCTATCGACCTGCGCTTCGAATATTTGTCCCATAGTTCCTGATTGGTCATGACTGCATCTCTGCTTTCTTCTCCTGCGGCGATGAGTTCCGGCCGCTCTCGTCGGCCGCGAAGATTATCATAATTTCAGATCTGTTCGCCTGGAGGGTCAGGAAAAGCATCGGCCCCATCGTTGGAAGAAGCGTTACAGGGGAGCCACAGAAGCCGGGGGCGGACGATTTTATTGCCGCGTCCGCCGGGCCGAAACCGCACGAACGGAAGGAAATCACTCCCGGAAGGAAAACCGGGATCGGTATTTTCATTCCCGGCAGGTCCATCACTTCTTCTTTCCAAAAGATCCGCCGGACAATATCCGGTCGGCGATTAGTGTCAATGCCTTCGACGAAGGTGATCCCGGGAATTCCCGGAGGAGCGGCCTCTGGATGCTCACCGCTCTTTCGACAGAGACATCCCACGGAATGAACCCGGCGTATTCAATCTTCAAATTCAGGAAATGTCCGCACACCATATCGAACTTCGATTTGACCTCTTCAGCGTCGGCAGCGTCCCTGGCTCTGTTGATAAGGAGCTTAAGGTCTGCGTTGGAGTTTATCCTTTTGATAGCCTTGACCAGCACGTAGGCGTCCATGACTGCCGTGGGTTCCGGGGTGGAGACGACGAGCACCTCGTCAGAAAGGAGAGCAAGCGAGATGGAATCCTGAACTATTCCGCCAGCCGTGTCGATAACCAGGTAATGGAGCGCCGGCTCCATCAACTTCACCTCCCTGAAGAGTGTAGCTGCATCGCCGGAGGTAAGTCTTTTCAGCTGACCGTCTGACGAGCCCGCCAGCAGGAATACATTTCCCGAGATTTCAGCGACGGCATCCTTCAACTTGACATTGCCATCGATGACATCGAACAGCATGTGACAGGGCGACACACCCGAGAGAATATCGAGGTTGGAAAGATTGACGCTGCCGTCCACAAGGAGGACGCGGGCGCCATCACGCGCCAGTGCAAGTCCCAGATTCAGGGTAATATTACTTTTCCCCACACCGCCCTTTCCGCTGATCACGGTAATCTTGTGCGGCTGGGTTCCGAGTGTTGTGGCGGCAGTCTGGGCGTCTACCACCTCGCTCAATTTCACCGCCTGATCAAGCATGCTCTTCGGCCCCGGCTTCGTAGACTATATTCGCGAGTTTGTGTCCGGATACCGATGCAGTATCACCGGGAACACTCTGCCCGCCGGTCATGAAATGGAACGTGAGCCTCCACCGTCGGGCAAGACCGTGGGACATTGCCGGTGAAAGAGCTTTTTCTATTCTGGTAATAAGAGGCCTGTTGGGTTTCAAGCTATTGGATTTCTTGCACATGTCTTGGACTTGTCTCGGCGAGAAATCAGCGCTCGAAAGTTCGGTCACTAGGCTGACACCGACCTGTTTACCGCTCAGGGTCGATATATTCGTGATATTGTTCTCAATCGCCTTATTCCTCCTCGCGAAAAGAACCGACTCCTTCTCGAGCAGAGAAACCCTGATCATGTCAAACAAATCCATCATCATGCTCACGCTTCCAAATATTTGATCGTGTCGTCAGCAACCTCTTCATCTATGACT
>JAJYGB010000254.1 GCA_021785235.1 Bacteroidota bacterium | reverse complement strand
CCCGGTACCTTCCAAAGGAGCGAGAAAAACGAGGGTTTCAGCGAATTTCCTTAACAATTTAACAAGGTAGCTAAAGGAGTGCAAATGTTTAAAATTTCAAATTTGGCAGGCCAGTTTTGAACACGTGAAAGGATTTCGTTGGCGATTCCACTTCTCCTACTAAGCAGACTGAGCCCACTCCCATATTTCAACCAGGGTGCGACACTACCGGCTCATGTTTTCCACCGGACCTTCCAGACGGCACCCATGGCGGTCATGTCGCCTATCAATCTCGCAGGGTCAACAATGCTTGCCTGGGTGAAGAGCCCGGGTTTCCTGATACTCCCGTCGAGATACTGCATCAGCGAGGCCACGATAGGCAGAGCCGTAAGGACATATCCGTCCTCGTGGGATAATGTCGCCTCCAGTTCGCGGGCCCGTCCGTCTTTCAGACCTGCCGCGTCCAATTTGAGAATGGTCGCATACGGGGGCCGGGAGAATCTTCTCACTCCAAACCGCATCAATGCGGATGAGGCCCGCATGCTGAATTGCGGCCACAATTTCATGGCAACCATGGCTACAGGGAACACGAAATAGTCGACAAACCAGTTGAACCCGCCCACGTAAAATCCGGCGTTCCTCAGGGAGGGGTACAGTTCTGGAAGAGACCTCATTTCTTCGAGGAACATCGGCGCGCAATATCGCTTGCCGAAAGGAGCACCGAAATCTTCGCGCAGATAACCGGACGAGGAGAAGAACGACGGCTTCCTCCATCTCCCTTCGATGAATGCAGACGAGTCGTAGTCTTCAATCCCGGTCAACAGCTCCTCGATCGTCGCTTTCCCCACGTCGAGCCTTTTCCAGTCGATCCTTATCAGGCTGGTGACGACAGCCTTTTCAATCTTATCGAACTCGTTTCCCGCCCACCGCACCATCACCCCCGGCAAACCTGGATGAAAGCCGCCATCGGTTATGAAGCAAAGCCCGAGTTCTTCTATGCGACGCGAGATGCTTTTAAGATATGCAACCTTGGAGGATGAATACTGAATGTCGATATAATCGATTTGCGAATCGAGTGCCGCTCCGACGATTACGTCGGTGAACATGGAAGTACTTGACGCAACAAGTACCATTCTGGCGTCATGAAACGATCGTCGAAGTTGACGGGGGTCTGAGGCGTCTACTTTTTCCGCGCGCGCCCTTTCCCCGGGAAATTCAGAATTGAGCTCGCCGGCAAAAATCTCCGCGTGTTCGATGTCCCTTCCGGCGATGACCAGCTTCGCGTCTGTTTTCCTGAGAAGCCACAGTGCGATCAGTCTTCCGGCCGTACCGTAGCCTCCGAGAATTACTATTGCCCTGTCTTTCATAATGCCCCCATCGCATCTGCATCCACGATTTACCTAAAAGGGGGGGCGACCCGCCGCCCTTTTCTTCATTCCTGGAACGGAAGACGGTTCATCTTCCAGTGATTCAACTACAGCGGCTAATCCCCAAGCCTTCTGCCGTTCACGAGGAAATTTTTCACGTAGTCTGAAACGGAATCTTCTATGCTCGTCATCGGCCTTGAGTAGCCCGCTTTTCTTAACTTTGAAATATCCGCGCATGTATGATATTGGTATTTGTCGCGGATAGTCTCCGGCATTTCGACATACTCGATGTTCTTCGGTTTCCCTATCGCGCCGAAAATCGCGGCGGCGAGCCTGTTCCACGAATTGGCGACGCCGCTCCCGATGTTGTAGAGGCCACCGAACGATCTGTTCTGGAGGAAGAAGAGTGTCATTTCGACGGCGTCTTTGACGTAGATAAAGTCGCGAACCTGCTCACCGTCTTTGTATTCGTTTCTGTACGACTTGAAGAGCCGCATCTTACCGGTAGCCCCGATCTGTTCGAAAGCCTTCAGAACCACGGAGCGCATGTCACCCTTGTGATATTCATTTGGACCAAAGACATTGAAGTATTTCAGACCGACAATTCTGTCGAGGAGTCCCCGCCTCAATGCCCACTGATCGAAGAGCTGTTTTGAGTAGCCGTACATATTTAGCGGCCTCAGGGAATCGATATTGTTTTCATTGTCCAGGAAGCCTTTGCTGCCGTCGCCGTATGTAGCGGCGCTCGACGCGTAGATGAAACGCGCACCCTCGTTGACGGCGACGATTGCAAGCTGCCTGGTATATTCGAAGTTATTCCGGATGAGGAAGGTAGCATCTTGCTCGGTAGTCGACGAACAGGCCCCCATATGGATAATTGCTTCGATGGGTTCCCTGTCCGACCTGAGCCTGGCGGCGAGTCTTTGGTTCGTAACGAGGCTGAGGAATTCGTCCTTTTCCATGTAATCGTGATACTTGAGTGGTACAAGATTTTTCCACTTCTCGTCCGTTCCGAGATTGTCGACAATGAGGATGTCGTCCTTGCCGAGCTGATTCAGCCGCCAAACGATGGCGCTTCCGATAAATCCCGCTCCGCCCGTGACAATTATCATAATATCCCTTCTTCTATTTCGGTTTGTCCCGGAGAATTTCCGGAGTGCCTAGCGCATAGGTCCCAGAGCATACGGAACGACGTGGACAGCTTCCGATACCTGCTTCATGCGCCATGGATTTTGTCCCGAGCGCTACGCACTTCATTCGCACCTGACAAAATACTTTCCGGGAAGCTGTTTGACAATACCTTTCAATTCGAGGCTGAGTAATTGCACAAGCAGATCTGAAGTCGCCATTCCGGACCTATCCCCAAGGGCGTCGATTTGTTCGGGTTCCGCGGTTAGCAGGTCGAAGACCTTCTGTTCGAAGATCGTCAGCTGCACCTTCGGCTGGGAAGGCGGCTGGGTCTTGAGTATCGGTTTCAGCTTGTACTGAAGTTCTTCGAGAACATCCGCAACCTCTTCGACAAGTTTGGCCCGTCCCTCCCTGATGAGTTTGTTGGTCCCGCGGCTTTGCTTCTCGAAAACCGATCCCGGTACGGCAAAGACCTCCCTGTTCTGGTCGAGTGCTGTTCCGGCAGTTATCATCGCACCGCCATTTACATCGGTCTCAATCAATATCGTGCCCAGCGTCATTCCGCTGATTATCCTGTTGCGGCGGGGG
>JAJYGB010000046.1 GCA_021785235.1 Bacteroidota bacterium | reverse complement strand
ATCACCGGTTCAATCCAGAGCTTCGACGTGAAAGGGGAGGATACGAGGTACCACGAAAACTACGCGTCGGCATGGTCGGCATTCTTCTTCAACACCCTCGGCTACGCCTCATTCTTCGATACATTCGCGGAAGGACAATACCAGTTCGCGATAAACGGTGTCACAGAAATCTATCACCGCACCGGCAATCTCGATTGGTACATCTTCACCGGCACGAACGGCGACGAGATCATGAAGGCTTACTATAATGTTATCGGCGCGCCGAAGTATGTGCCTGCGTGGGCGTGCGGCGTATCAATCTGGCGCGACGAGGACAAGAACGGGAAGGAGGACATACTAAACGACGCGAAAGAGATGACGGCGCTGAAGATTCCGATAACGTCGATAATGGTCGACAGGCCGTACAGCGACGGGATAAACGGCTGGTCGAAGATGGATTTCGGTCCGAAGTTCAGCAACCCAGGCGAATGGATCCACGAGCTGAATTCCGATTATAATCTTCGCTTCATGTCGTGGGTGGCGCCCTGCACCTTCGGCGACACCGCTATCATAAGACCGATGCCGGGCGACCACGGATATATCGATCTCAGCGACCCGAAGAGTGTTTCGGAATTCGACAACGCGCTGACGAAAAACATATACGATTACGGCGTGCAGGGAAACAAGATGGACCGCGCCGACGAGGTTTTTCCGGTCGAGCAGACATGGCACGACAAGACGCCGCCGTGGGAGCGGAGGAATAAATACATCTATCTATATGCGAAGGTGATGGATTCGGTCCTCACGGCCAAATGGGGCAAGGACAACTTCAATTACGCCCGCGCAGGGATGCAGGGAAGCCAGAAGTACCTGAGCGCGTTATGGGGCGGCGACAGCCGCGCGAGCTGGGACGGACTCGCCTGCAGCGTGGCGAACGCGATGCGCGTCGGTTTCATCGGTTTCCCAGACTGGGGTAGCGATGTGGGCGGGTACCTCGGCAACGCCGGCATGGAGCCGGAAGAACTTTTCAGCCGCTGGCTGCAGTTCGGAACATGGTCGGGGCTGTTCGAGATCAAGCTCGACGGCGCGGGCGGAAGTGGAGAGGACCGTGCACCGTGGCACTATAGCGACATACTCCAGGATAATTTCAGACGCGCGTGCGAAGAGAGAATGGCGCTCGCGCCGTATGTGTATTCTCAACTGAACACTTCGGACGTAAACGGAGTCTTAATGAAGCCGCTGGCTTATAAGTACCCGGCCGATTCCAATACTTACGACATCTGGAGCGAGTATTTGTTCGGCAATTCGTTTCTCGTCGCGCCGGTGACCGACCCCGGCCAGCCGACACGCGACATCTATCTACCCGCGGGCACCTGGTACGATTGGTATTCACCATCAAGAGCTTACGCCGGCGGGAAAACATACACGTGCGTGCTCTCCGCAGAGCAAATTCCCGTATTCGTGAAGCAGAACGCGATATTCGTTACCGGCGAGAATTGGCTGACCGGCAACTCGGTGAAATGGAACGGCGAAACGAAGCCGTCGCTTATCATAAACGCGTTCCCCGGCGATTCCGATTTCACGAATAGCTTTACCTATGTCGACAGGTTTGCCGGCGACAGCCTGAAAGAGATATCTGTCTCGCTGATTGGAAATCGCATCGATGTTCGTGTTCCCGCACTTGGTTGCGCGGGAAGAGTCGTCGTCTACAACGTGGTTCCGAAGGGAAGTGTGTCGGCGAACGGCGAGAAGGTCGACGCGAGGATCGACAGGGAGAAGAAGACGGTGGAGGTTGATGTCTCGAGGGATATGGAGAACTATGTGGTTATTGAGAGATGACCAAGGAAGTCAAGGGTCAAAAATCAAAACTGAAAAGAGAGCCGCAGAGGTCAGCGGCGGAGGATGAGACCGGAGAAAACGGACAACCTTACAATAGCCAATTTGCTGAGATGAGTGAAGACGATTTCAATGAGCTCATGCGTTTGATACGGATGTATCTGAAAGAGGCGAAGAAATGCCAAGACGCAAAGTCCTATCTGGCAGGGTGCGTGATGGTTGGTGGTGCCATGGAAGGAGTCCTGACAGCGGCGGTTTCCATGTTCCCACAAGAGGTTAAGGTGAGCAAGAGACTTCCTCGTGACGGTAAGCAGCAAATCAAGAGCGTTCTTGACTGGAGCCTTTCTCAGCTGCTAATTGTAGCAGAAGATATTGCTTGGCTCCCCCGCAAGTTGTCGTGGGAAGACATCTTTCAAGATAAGAATGCGGAGATCGGCGACTACGCCGAGAGAGTGAGGGTTATCCGAAACTTGGCGCACCCCGCCAGGTATATCAAAGACCATTCGTCCCGGAGAGTTACGAAGATCTATCTCGAGCATTTGTTTGAGATTTTTGACGCCGTGACGGCCGTAATCTTAGATAAGGTGTATGCTGATTTGAGAAGGGAGATGACAATAAACGGGGACGCGCCAGGACGTGTCAGGAACACACTCCGCCCCACCCGGAGACGGAAACAACGATAAACGCGTGAACTATATATGCTTGACATATATAATTCGGCTCACGGTCTTTGTGAGTGATCAGGTCCTTCAAGGATCGTGAAACGGAAAAGGTATTCAATCAGGAGCGATCGGCGGAGCTACCATTCGAGATTCAACACCGGGCGCTTCGTAAGCTGCTCATGCTCAATGCCGTCGAGATTGAAGGAGATCTTGTTTCTCCACGCTGAAACCGGTTTGAACATCTGAAAGGCAACAGAAAAGAGGAGTGCTCGATGCAGACTGACCGTGGACACGGCGTTGCGGCTATCCAGATTCTTTGGCACATCCGAGCGATTCTGGCTGAACCCTCAGAACGATATAGACATCAGGGATCAGAAAGGTAAACTTGGAGCAAAACTGAAGAAGATCAAGACTATTGTTAAGCAGGAGTAGTAGCGACAAGTCTGCACCCCGCGTAAATCACCCTTTACGTTTCATCCGTCCCTTGACCTTTTCTATCAGTCTCCGCGCCCACAGGAATTCGGTGCCCAATATCGCGAGCGCAAGTGGTATTACAATTATTGCCGGGCCCGGTAGAACTATCATCG
>JAJYGB010000182.1 GCA_021785235.1 Bacteroidota bacterium | reverse complement strand
TGCACCCGCGTCTATACCACCACACCTAAGAAGCCGAATTCGGCTCTCCGCAAAGTTGCGCGCGTTAGGCTGGTCCATGGAATAGAGGTCACGGCTTACATCCCTGGCGAGGGGCACAATCTTCAGGAACACTCTATCGTTTTGATAAGAGGTGGCCGTGTAAAAGATCTCCCTGGCGTGCGTTACCACATCATCAGAGGCACCCTTGATACTGCCGGTGTCGCAGACAGAAAGCAAGGCAGATCAAAATACGGTGCCAAGAAGCCCAAAGCTTCAGCATAATTTTAACAAGAAGAGTTTAAGATGAGGAAAAAGCGCTCTGACAGGCGTCAGGTTTTTCCTGACCCTAAGTATAACGACGTGTTTCTGGCGAAATTCGTGAACAACGTCATGACCTCAGGCAATAAGCACCGTGCCCGCCGGATTCTCTACGATGCATTCGATATAGTTGAACAGCGGACGAAGCAGAATCCGCTCGACGTGTTCAGAAAAGCGTTGAACAACGTGCAGCCTATTATCGAGGTCCGTGCGCGACGCGTAGGCGGCGCGACTTACCAGGTTCCGAGTGAAGTCCGCCCCGAGAGAAGTCTTGCTCTCGGAATGCGTTGGCTCATTAAATACGCCAGGGATCGCAAGGATAAATCGATGTCGCTCAAATTGGCTGCCGAAATAATCGCCGCAGCAAATGGCGAAGGAAACGCTATAAAGAAGCGCGAAGACACTCACAAGATGGCCGAGGCCAATAAAGCCTTCGCCCATTATCGGTGGTAAAAGGATTGGAAGGTTACAGATAGAGTATGAATAGAGAGTATCCGTTAGGACGTACACGAAACATCGGTATTATGGCACACATTGATGCCGGTAAGACGACTACGACTGAAAGAATCTTATTCTATACAGGGAAGACGCACCGCATGGGCGAAGTTCATGATGGTGCTGCAACGATGGATTTCATGGACCAGGAAAAGGAAAGAGGCATCACTATCACGTCTGCCTCCACCACCTGTTTCTGGAGAGATCACAGAATTAATATTATAGATACCCCCGGACACGTGGATTTCACGATCGAAGTCGAACGATCTCTTCGCGTGCTCGATGGGGCAATAGCCCTCTTCTGCGCCGTCGGCGGAGTTGAACCCCAATCCGAAACCGTCTGGCGTCAGGCGGATAAGTACGGCGTTCCAAGAATAGCTTTCGTCAACAAGATGGACCGGGTTGGCGCGGACTTTTTCAATGTTATTAAGATGATGCATGACAGGCTCAAGACAAATGCTGTCCCTATTCAGCTCCCCATCGGGGAAGGGGACCTCTTTGCCGGTATCATCGATCTGATCAAGATGAAAGCCGTCATGTACAGTGAAACCAACCTCGGCACGACCTGGGAAGAATACGAAATACCTCACGACCTTCAGAAGATCGCGCAGGAATACAGGACGAAGCTGCTCGAGGCTGTTTCGGATATTGATGATACCTTGCTCGTAAAATATCTCGATGGTAAGGAGATATCGGAGGCGGAGATCACTGAGACGATCAGAAAAGCCACCCTCGAACTTAAGATTGTCCCGGTCGCTTGCGGCACCGCTTTCAAGAACAAGGGTGTCCAGCGCCTTATGGATTGTGTCGTGGATTTTCTGCCGTCTCCTTTGGATGTCGGCAACACTCACGGACACGACTCGAACGGGAACCAGATCGACCGCAAGCCTGCGGATGACGAGAAGTTCTCGGCACTGGCTTTCAAGATTATGACGGACCCATACGTCGGCAAGCTGACGTTCTTCAGAGTTTACAGCGGCACGCTCTCCGGCGGGTCTTACGTTTTCAATTCGATTACCGGCAGGAAAGAGAGAATCGGCCGTATCCTCAGGATGCACGCGAACCATCGCGAAGATATCGAAACCGCCTTCACCGGCGATATCGTGGCGGCCGTCGGGTTGAAGTACACGAAGACGGGCGATACGCTTTGCGACGAATCCTCGCCGATCATTCTCGAGAAGATGGAGTTCCCCGAGCCGGTCATCCACATAGCGATCGAGCCGAAAACTAAAGCCGATCAGGAGAAGCTCGGTGAATCGCTTGTGAAACTTACGGAAGAAGATCCGACATTCCGTATGTCCACCAATGAGGAAACCGGCCAGACGATTATCAGTGGAATGGGCGAGCTTCACCTCGAGATTATCGTCGACAGGTTGAAGCGTGAGTTTAAGGTCGAAGCGAATGTCGGTCGACCCCAGGTGGCTTACAAGGAGACGATCAAGAAGAAAGTCACCCAGGAAGGAAAGTTTATCAGGCAATCAGGCGGACGCGGCCAGTACGGTCACGTCTGGTTGGAAATTGAACCCAACGAAAAAGGCAAAGGCTACGAGTTTACGAACGCAATAGTCGGCGGCGTTATCCCGAAGGAGTATATCAATCCGGTTTCGGAAGGTATACACGAAGCGATGCAGAGCGGCGTTCTCGCCGGGTACCAGGTCGTCGATATCAAAGTGAAGCTGTTCGACGGCTCCTACCACGATGTTGATTCGAGCGAGATGGCTTTCAAAATTGCGGGAAGCATCGGCTTCAAGGAAGGCGCCAGGAAAGCGGACCCCGTTCTGCTCGAACCCATAATGGACGTCGAAGTCGTGACCCCGGAGGAATATCTCGGGGACGTGATGGGAGACTTGAATTCCCGCCGCGGGCGGATCGAGGGCATCAGCTCCAGAAGAGATGCCCAGGTCGTGAAGTCCACGGTCCCGTTGTCCGAAATGTTCGGATACGCGACGTCGCTCCGTTCGATGACCCAGGGACGTGCGATTTTCACCATGCAGTTCGCTCACTACGATGAGGTGCCGCGCAGCATTGCGGACCAGATCATCGAAAAGGTACGCGGCAAGGAGTCAGTCGCCGCATGACCGGAAACTCGCTTCACGTTCGCCTCATTCCGTCGGGTCCAGCCCCTGCGGGAGTCCGGCCTGTTGGGATAATCAGTTTGAAAAAATCATAAGGAGAATTTAAATGGCAAAGGAGAAATTTGATCGCAGTAAGCCGCATATCAATGTGGGCACGATCGGGCACATCGATCACGGTAAGACGACGTTGACATC
>JAJYGB010000588.1 GCA_021785235.1 Bacteroidota bacterium | reverse complement strand
GGATAATTCACCCGTACTCGACGTTAACTGCGGAACGGGAATAGACGCGGTCCTCCTCGCGACACACGGACATAGTGTCCACGGCATAGACATCTCTTCGGCGATGATTCAGTTTGCCCGTGAAAACATTACAAAAGCGGGCGCTGCGGAGCTCGCGACAGTTGAAGTCGGCGATTACAGAAAACTTGGTGTACCCCCAATGACCCATGGGGCTGTACTATCGAATTTCGGAGGTATCAACTTCTGCAAAGATCTCACGGAATTTTTCGCCTCGGTCGCCGGAACGCTCTCACCCGGCGGACTCCTGGTCGTGAACTCGGTCAGTCATTTCTCCCTTTCAGAATTCCTGATATTCCTGTCGAAAGGAAAGATCGGCAAGGCGTTACGCAGACCGTTCGGAGGAAAAGCGAGGATTGGGGGGAGAGACGTAGGAATATATTATCATACGAAAAACGCGTTCATAAAAACCGGTAAGGAATCCGGGTTCACTCTCGAAGACATATTCGGGCTGTGTGTTTTCGCGCCGCCGTTGTGGGCTGAAGACTTTTACACCAACCACGGCATGCTCGCGAAGTTTCTGGAGCGCATGGATGACTTCGCGCGACACATGCCACTCCTCAGGACGAGCGGCGATTTTACGGTATATGTCTTTAGGAAAGCTTAAGAAGAGCTAACGTCGAAATATTTTCCTGAGCCAGGCCGCGCACACTTCCGCCTGCCGGATCATCCAGAACATGATGTGTGTTGCCAGTCCGACTGATAAACGGGAGCGGGCGTATTCATACCGATGAAAGCTCGCGCGCAACCCGGCAAATCCACCGGGGCGCAGGTCTTCCCCGCGGCACAGTTTCAGCTCCGTTCCCGGAATTCCTTCCACTATATTTGCCTCGCGCGGATAAAGCGCCAGACCCCATGAGCGCAGGGGAGACAAACATGGTTGAGATGTGACGACAAAAGGGTGCTTGATTTTCGCGGGAGCCTTGGTTCCGTTCAGGTCCATTTCGACATCGTAATCATCAAGATCCGTTGTCAACCGGAACATTCTCTCCGGCACAATTTCCTGGAATGCATCATAGACCGCGACACAATCATCTAGGCTTTGGAAGCGGAAGTCACGTCGCCGAGTTTGCAGCGGCACTTGAAAGTACCGGCTTGGCTTTCTGAAATGCCGCCCGGCGTCCCCAAAATTTGTGCTGAGGGACTCGCGAGGGAAAACGTAGAACCGGTTCGTCTCGACGAGATATTTTGCGGCGGGCGGGAACCACTCCTCTTCGTCACGTGGAATCCAGCTTTCGTGCAGCGGGTCCCGGGCCGAGACGTTCGGATCGTTTTGTCGGTACCAGGCTGTGTAGGATTCCCACTGCGAGGCATGGAACGCCTGCCCCTGCGACCAGGGCAGCTGCATGAAATACACGTCGCCGTCGTCGAGGTAAGGTATGAAGGGTTCCTTCGTTATCCCGTTGAACCACACATTGTACAGCGATATTCCGGCAATCCGCGGATCGTCCTTGTAGAAATCCAGCGCCTTCGATCCGTATTCGTAGAACATCGGTGAAACGAAGTGATCGTCTTCGAGGCGAATGATAGAGCCGTACCTATTTACAAGCGAACCGGCGAAGAAGAAGTGCGCGCTCACCCCGAGATGGGCCTCGTGCTCAATTATCTCTTTGGTGCCAGAATCCCATTTGAATGAATTCGCGACCTCCAGGATTTCCTTCCTGCGCGTGCCGCCGAAGTCGACTGAGAAGACGAGCGGAACCTTGTCGGGATAGACTCCAGCCGAAATGGAGCCAAGAAGGCGACTGAGCGCTTCGGGACGATCGTAAGCGGAAATAACGATGGCCGGTTTCAAACTAAGAGGGCCTCAATTGCCGCGTCGCCGAGTTGCTCAAGCGACGAATTTACTTTCCTGATGTCGGCAGGAGCATGCCAGATGCCGCCGGCCAGAGAATCGGCGGCAACAAGCGCGCATGCCGCCTCCATCTCTAAAGCGGAGCAGACGGACAGGAACGCCGACATTTCCATGTCGACGGCGAGCAGGCCTTCCTTCTCGTAGCGCGCGATTTCCTCCGCCGTCTCTCTGTAAGGCGCGTCGGTTGTCCAGATTTTGCCCGACATGTACTTTTTGTTCCGTCGGTCGAAGGCAGATGTTAACCGGCGCAGGAGTTCGTCGGACGGTGAAGCAGGGGCCTCGGCGGGGAGATAATGATGCGATGTCCCCTCATCCCTGATCGCCTCAGTCGGAATGATGTAGTCGCCCGATATGATTGAAGTTTGGAGCGATCCGGCAATGCCGGCGGCGATGCAACGACGGACACCGCATGCCGCGAGCTCTTCCAGCAGCATGGCGACAGCCGGCGCCCCGATTCCGGGAGATTGAGCCAGCACGATCGGGTGTCCTGCTTTCTTCAAAACCACGACACGACCTGAAAAGCCGTGAGCTTTCCTTCCACCGACAGTTCCGGATAAATATTTCAGCAGCGAAGATTGGAAACAGACTACCGCGGATGTCGCGCCCCGCAGGCGGTCCTTTACATCCTTTCCCCGGAGTGAAAAGACATCGGAGGCTCCGAAGATTCGCGGGAACCGCTGTTTACCGGAATAATGTGGAAAACTCATAAGGACCTGGAATAATCAATCGACCTTCATTGAATGATTCGGACAAATCCGATTTGTTATCACGGATTCATAAATCAACTTAACAATCACGTAAGTATCCATCTCTGCCGGATTAAGTTTAGCCACGGACATCTGAATAGTCAATTATGACACGGCCGGAGATGCGGAGTCTGCGCAGTGACTCGGGCTTAAAGAACGGCTCCACACGCGTGGATATCCGGACTGGTTTTCTCATTGCGTGAAAAGTCTTCCCGTCCGTTTTATTAGTGTTATATTTCTTTTGTTAATCTGTTTGATCGGTGAAAATCCGTCTCATCTGTTTGATCCGTGTTCCATTCTATCCGGTGTCTCATTCCGCGTTCGATACCGATGGGGGAACGCTGTCGGCGGCTATCCCCCAGCCTCTATTCGGCTTGTTTACCATCCTGAATCTCAATTCGCCCCCGTTTAAAACAACCTCGAAAGGTG
>JAJYGB010000628.1 GCA_021785235.1 Bacteroidota bacterium | reverse complement strand
TCCCATCAGGTGTGCAATGTTGTCGGGGCTCCCCGTTATGAAGTTGTCCATGCAGACGACTTCATCTCCCTCCGCGAGAAACCTGTCGCAGAGGTGAGATCCGATGAAGCCGGCGCCGCCGGTGATGAGCACCCTGGCGGGCTGGGACTTGGAGACTGTGGGACTTTGGGATTCGGTGACTTTGAAACTTTGGGACTCTGGGACTTGGGGAAGATGGGAAGGATTCATACGGTCCAACTTTCAGGTTGATTCGACATGACAACCAATCTGCCGATTATCGCGTCATAAACACCTATAGTCTTACCGGCGATGGCAGATTCGGTATGACTACATTTGTAAGCAAACTCCATCCAAGTCTGAGTCTCTGCCGCCTCAGCCTCGGCATCATTGAGTTCTGAGACGAAAGCATTAGGATACCGTCTTCTTCTGAAAGCTTCAGCGATATTGGCACAGACCGATCTAGAGGATCTCCTAACTTGATCCGTCAAAGAATATCTCTCCTCCTTAGGAAATGATTTCGATAATTCAAAAATCCCCATTGACGCACTGAACGCCTCCTTATAAACCTCAAGTTCCTGGTGTCTTCTAATCTTCATTTCGCCTCCCTCCCTTTCTCCTTGTCTCACAGTCTCCCTGTCTCCCCATCCCCCTACTTCCTCCCTATTCCGTAGTACTCAAATCCCACCGACCTTACCTTTTCCGGGTTATATATGTTCCTGCCGTCGAAGATCACATGTTCCTTCATGAGGCTTTTTATTTTCGCGTAGTCCGGCTCGCGGAATTCCTGCCACTCGGTGACAAGTATCAGGGCATCTGCGTTTTTCAGCGTGGCATACTGATCCTTCGCGTAAGAGATTTTCTTTCCGAAGATCTTCTCGGCATTTTCCATCGCGACGGGGTCAAACGCCGAAATCTCGGCTCCGCTTCGAAGCAAGGTTTCGATAACGACGATCGACGGAGCCTCGCGCATGTCGTCCGTCTTCGGTTTGAACGAAAGTCCCCATACCGCAAACTTCCTACCTTTCAGGTTGACGCCGAAGCGTGCGGCAATCTTTTCCGGGATTACCCGCTTCTGCTCTTCGTTCACGGCGTTCACAGCCGAGACGATGGGTGTCTCTACGGATGCCTCTTCGCCGATCTTGATAAGCGCTTTCACGTCTTTGGGAAAGCAGCTCCCTCCCCAGCCGATGCCGGGGAAAAGAAATTTCGGACCGATGCGGTTGTCGTATCCGATCGCACTTCTCACCCTGTCAACGTCTGCGCCGAGTTTCTCGCAGAGCCGGGCCATCTCGTTCATGAAAGAGATCCTGGTGGCCAGAAAAGCGTTCGCGGCATATTTGACCATTTCGGCGCTCCGCGTATCCATGACGAGTATCGGCGCGCCCGTCCTGACGAACGGCTCGAACAGTTCGCGCAGAATATCCTCGGCTTTCCTGTCTTCGACGCCGATGACAACCCTGTCCGGGAACATGAAATCCTGTATTGCGTTGCCTTCCTTCAAAAACTCGGGGTTCGAGGCAACTACAAATTGCTCTCTCTCGTGCTTCCGGACTATCTCACGGAGCTTGTCTGCCGTCCCGACTGGAACAGTGCTCTTCGTTATTATCAATCTAGAACCATCGACAAGCTTCGCGATATCCTCGGCGACCAGCATTACATATTTCAGGTCGGCGCCGCCATCAGCACCAGGGGGCGTCGGGAGACAAAGAAAAATCGCTTCGGACTTGTGAACAGCCTCCTTCAGCGATGTGGTAAAGGAAAGCCTTCCGGCTTCCAGGTTTTTCTCGAGCATCGCATCAAGGCCGGGTTCGTAGATCGGGGATTGACCTTTTTTAAGCTGCGCGATCTTCTTCGTGTCAACGTCCATGCAGATAACATTGTTTCCCGTCTCCGCAAGACATGTCCCGGTGACAAGTCCGACGTAACCCGTGCCGATAACTGAGATATTCATCGTTTTTCTATGCCAAATTGTTTCAGTTCCGTGAAAAGGATTCTCTTACCGCAGGTGAAAGCAGGCAAGGACTTGCGTTAATATAATTCCTACCCGTCGGCACATGCAAACCTTTCGGCTAGGGCGAGGACAGATGCGGTCAAAGGTCAAAGACTGACGGCCGGACACCCGACAGACGATGAGGACTTCTCAAAAAGAGCCTCGTGCTCTTATTAGACCGGCGAGCATCGATGAGATTGACTCAGCTTCGCGAACAAACTCACCTCCCTGCTCCTTTCTGAGGCGATTAATTCGCACAGCAAGAAGGAGTTGAGTCCGCGACTCACCAGACGAGCCCTTCGCGATCTTAAGGGAACGAATAAACTCCCGATTAGAATTTCGTTCAAAACCTTCCGAAATGTTAGACGGAATCGACAACGCTGCCCGAGTTATCTGATCTTTGAAACCAAAATCGCTGCATTGCTTAAAAGACTTATAGATCCTCGCTGTCAATTCGAACGACCTCTGCCATACCTGCAAACCTTCGAACCGCTGCCCCGTGATTACCCTCCATTCTCTTTACTCGTAACGGTTGACCACCTTTTACTTTTTACCTCTTTACACGTTGGAAGGCCGCAATTGTATCGACGACGTATTCAATCTGTTCACGGGAGAGCTCGGGATAAATCGGAAGGGCTATAGAATTTTCGGCGGCAAAATTCGATGCAGGGAAGTCGCTGTCTTTGCTGTGCAGATTGGCAAAACATTCCTGCCGATGAAACGGAACCGGATAGTAAATCTCCGTCCCGATCTCCTTTTCAGTCAGATACCTCCTGAGTTCATCCCGACGTTCAACTCGGATTACGTACTGGTTGTAAATATGATAATTCCGCACTGACCCCGATTTGTATACCGGTTTCGGCAGGAGAACTTTGTTTCGGGCATCGAACGAGATCTTGCCCTCGCCTTCCGCCGTTTGTCGGTCGACAAAGAATGAAGTATAAAGTGACGCATTCTCGCGCCGTTTCTCGGACCAGGCGTCGAGATGTGGAAGCTTGACGCTGAGCACTGCAGCCTGGAGCGCGTCCAGCCGGAAGTTTCCGCCGATGACCTTGTGGTAATATTTCGGCTTTCCGCCGTGGACACGCATTATTCTCAGTCGCTCGCCG
>JAJYGB010000451.1 GCA_021785235.1 Bacteroidota bacterium | reverse complement strand
AACTATCAGGCTATCTTACCCATTCTTATTGCCGTTGTGATGGCGACGTACGTATCCAGGAAGTACATGGCGGGCTCGATATACACGGTGAGACTCAAACTGAGAGGGGAAATTCTGGACGTGTACGGAAGAGACGTGAACATCCTTCGCTCTATTAACGTTCTGGAAGTAATGAAGCCCCAACTCATCGCGGCTTCGGAGTCGACGCGCCTTTCCGACCTGATTGATATGATACCGGAGAGTAGTACAACCGTGTTTCCGGTCATCAAGCATGATGGTACGCTTTCGGGGACAATTTCTTACGGCGACATAAGGCAGGCTCTTACTGACGACGCGGTTAAAGAACTTCTTGACATACTCGTAGTGAAGGATATTCTGAATCCGACGAAACTGAGCGTCCAGGAGGACCAGGACCTTTCGTCGGCGATGAAGATGATGCTTGACGCCGGCGTTCCCTCGGTTCCCGTCGTCAGAGATGGCAACCAGCTTGCAGGGATGCTTTATCTGACCGACGCGACGCAGGCGTACGAGAAGAAACTACTCCTGAGTCAAATTCCCACGAATTGATGACGACGAATTCTGATATCAAGAGGCTCGCAGAGCTGAAGGAACGATCAGGCAGAAAGGAGCAATCCCTCTTTTTCATCGAAGGGAAGAGGGCGGTCCTCGAAGCGCTGACCGGCAGCGAAGTGATCAGGCGAATCATCGTGAGCCTTGCTGCCAACGAGTCGATGATGCCTGAGATACGCACGATCGCCGGTGAGAAGGGAATTGAGATCGAGGAACTTCCAGACACCAAGTTCAGGAAACTGTCGTCCACGGAATCGAGCCAGGGCGTAATAGGAGTCGCGGCAATGCGGGAGCTTTCATCGAGCGCGCTCCTATCAGCACTTCGTCCCAGGCGAAACGCCTCGGTGCTACTTCTCGACAGGATATCGGATCCTGGAAATTTGGGAACGGTTCTCAGGTCGGCGGCGTGGTTCGGCATTGACGGAGTGCTCATTTCAGAAAAAAGCGTGGACGCGTACAATCCAAAAGTTATCCGCTCTGCTATGGCTGCCCTCTCAGAGGTTGAAGTTGCGCAGGAAGTTAAGCTTTCTGACGCGATAGGCGAATTGAAGTCCTTTGGCTTCGTCGTTGTTGCTGCCATGCAGGAAGCGATGCAAAGCTACGCGGAATTTGACTATCCTCGGCGATGCGCGGTGATTTTTGGTTCTGAGGCGTCAGGGATCGCTCCGGACCTCCTTGCCGCATGCGACGCGACTATCGCGATACCGCGCGTGGGGAAGATGGAATCGTTGAATGTCGGTGTGGCCGCGTCAATAATTCTTTCGGAGATGAGCCGCCGAAAGACATCGAAGGAGCGAAAGAGCTGATCACTGAAGACTGCTTCTGTTGTGAGTGTGTTAAATAGGGAATAAGGTTTCAATTCGAAAAGGGAGGAGTTGAGATGCGACGAATCGTATTTGTGCTCTATATCATCGCCTTTGTGGCGCCCTATTTCGCTGCGCCGGTAACCAGCGCGCAGGAGGTGAATGTTCCCGATTACTTCACAGTAGATTCTGGAATGTCCGATTCACTTCACGCGATCGTCAAAACCGTTGGTCTCGACAGCACTTTCACAACCAGCGACGGCCCCGAGACAATCTCGCTCGCCGTTGTAGACCTTACCGGAAAGCGGCCAGTCCTCGGTGGTGTTCACTACAAAGAGTTCATTTATCCCGCGAGCGTCTACAAGATGTACGTGGCGATGCAGGTGCTGAAAGAAATCAGCGATGGCGACTACTATATGACGACACGGTACGTGGTGCCATTTCCAAACGCGGTAGACTCCTCAAGAGAGATAAGCTGGGATCCGCGTCCGCTCCTTCAAGTCGGCGACACGGTGACTATCAATTATCTCCTTGACCTCATGATAACGAGGAGCGACAATTCTGCCGCCAATTGTCTGATAGACATTGCGAGGAGGGACAGCATAAACAAGACTATGCACGATTATGGTTGGTATGGGAGCGAAGTCACGAGGAAATTTCTGAGCAGGGAATATGAAGATTCGGCATACAAGAATATAAGGGGTACGAATACGTGCGCCTTACACGCTGCGGATTTCATGTACCGCATTTACACCAATCGACTCGTCAATCCATGGGTAAGCATGCAGCTGAAGGCGCTATTGGGAAGACAACTCGATACGACAAAGCTTTCTGAGGGGCTTCCGCATAACACGATGTTCTATCACAAGACCGGATGGTGGAACACCTGGACCAACGATGTCGGGATAGTGACGAACGGGCAGATTAAATACATCATTTCATGTTTCACGCCGCTCGAGGAAAGCCCAGCGGATCCGAGGCTGAAGGAGCTGTCGGAAATGGTGTTCAAGCTTATCGCTAGAAGGCACGGCGGGATGCAATAAGCGATGGCTGAACTCTCTTATCGGACTAGAATATTGGATGCGATGGAAAATCCGTAGGCGAATTGAGGCGCTTCCCCCCTTCTACCTCATAATCGCGCCGGGGGCCTAACCGCCTGTCTTCGTGCTTAGGTTCTTGGGGAAGACGAATTTGCGTGGTCTTTAGCAGATCGAAAATCCTCGAAGTTGACGAGTGGGGCCGTTTTGTCAGAGTAGGGCGGTCGGAGAGGTATTCCGTTTACTACCTGCCGATCATCATGATGGCAGGCTCTTTCTTGCGACCGAATCGTCACGACCGGATATGCAAACCTGGGCTATGATTTGCGCGCTGGGGGTCCCAAAGCCTGTGAAAGTATGTCTGAGGCTATACCAACAGCCTGCCTCTGTCCCGATCTTCCCTTTGTTCGCATTCCTTCCGTCTCTTGGGAACTCTTAGTTGCTATCTGGCTCAACCAAATTCACGCAAACGAGGAAGGGGTTGCACAAAATTAGCCACGTGGATAATAATGGGCAACGGCTCTAATTCACTTCCTGATTTCGCGGTTCTATGGGAGATAAATACTGGCACGCTCTTTGCAAAAGTTCGAATAGGTCGCAAGCAAAACCAAGTACCAAACGCAAGAGATGACATTGGAAAGACAAGAGATAACCAGTTCAGAAGAACACAGCCGGGAAAATCCCCTGTCG